>CAVLCI010000005.1:12044-57602 GCA_963661415.1 Bifidobacteriaceae bacterium
ACCTACTGTAGAGCCAACGGATAGTCCAGAACCAACAGTAGAGCCTACAAGTGAACCAACAGCTACGCCTACAGCAGAACCTACTTCTACTCCAGATAGTACTGTTGTTCCAGTGACTCCATCAGATAGTTCTAGTAATGGAGGAAATGGTTCTACTAATACACAAAACAATACAACAGTAGTGAATCGAGCTGCTACAACTACAACACGAAATAGAGCTCGTACTAACACAACTACAAATACAACAACAAATAACAATGCAGATGATAATACAACACCAACAAGTACTCCATCTGCAACAGTAGAACCAACTTCTACTCCAACTGCAACTTCAACACCTACTGTCATTAGTGATGAAAAAACACCTGAAGCAGTAAGTAAAGGACATTGTTCTATTGCAAACTTAGCACTAGGATTATTGTCTGTAGTGATTGCGGTAATCATGTTAATGATGAAGAATGAGGAAGAGGATAAGATAGGTATTATTTGTAAAGTGGTTGCTTGCTTTGCGGCGGTTGCGAGTGTTGTAACATTTGTACTAACACAACAATTCGGTCATTCAATGGTATTTGCAGATGCTTGGACAATATTAATGGCAATTTATGCAATTTGTAGTATTGCGACAATCTGCATTAAAAAATTCTATTTAGAAGATAATGATACTTCTGAAGAAGAATAATTGATTATATTTTGGAAGGGATGTTTGAAACATCTCTTCTTTTTTAGGTTGTATAATGGAATTGAAAATTCTATTCATTATTTAGAAAGGTATTCATTTATGAAAATAAAAAAGATAATTGTTCTATTAAGTACAAGCATACTAATAGGGTGTTCAAGCCAAAATGTTCCTTCTTCTACGAATCATCAATCATCTATATCAGTAACAATCGATTCAACACCAACAGAAATGGTTGAAGAAACTCCCAATGAAATTCGAAGCTATGGAATGACAAAACTAATATCGCTTGTTGTTCCAAAAGATTGGGAAATCATGCCTGATGGTTATGATAGTGCGTATATTCAAGTATCTACCGATTCCATTGAAATTAGAAAAGGTGAAGCGGATATTCGTATTATCGCAAGTTTAGAAAGTTATCCGATTGGCATTGGTGGCGATCCTTATACGGAAGGAAACTACACATATGGAGATTATTCTTATGAAGCAATTCGAACATCTGCTGATGATTTGAAGCAGTTATCACTTGAAGGCGGTGGGTATCTTGGATATATTTTTGATGACTACGGTATCTTAAGCGTAAAATATACGAATCCTAATGGAGCGTATGCAGATGATGCGGATTTGATTGAAATCCTAAATTCTTTGCACGTGAAAGATAGTTATGGAACTATAACAATCTTAGCAGATAAAATTAATATCCGTTCTGATACAAATACAGATGCTGAAAAACGTGGAATTGTACAAAAAGGTGAAATGTACAAAGTACGAGCTATTCAAGAAGATGAAAATTATACTTGGTATGCGATAGGGTATACACAAGGTGATCCAAATGGTGGTTCTTTTGATTGGATTGCTGATAAAGATGGAAAATGGATTGAATTTAAAGAATCATAAAAAAACATTAACTTTGGTTAATGTTTTAGTTTTTAAATGATTTTCGAATCATAGAAAAGATTTCAGGTTTCAGAGAATCAATCGTATCTGGAAAATGATCAATAATAGAAGAATAAGCAATGGAACATAACATGGATATTAACGCATATAATCTAACTAAGATCTGATGTTCTGTAATAGATATACTATTGGCATATTCTTCAATATTACTACGAATTGTTGACATTGTTTCATCTGTTGTTGTTAGAAACTCTTCTTCTGAAATTGGCCAAATAAAATCTTTTTTCATGACCGTTAACATATCGGGATCATTTTGAAATAAATCTAATAATGAATCAGCCATTAAAATAATACGATCTTCAAATGAAAGCGATGTATCTTTAACTTTTTGATACGTCGTTTTTAATATAGTTAAAGAAATGCGTTTTGTTAGAGCTCTTAAAATATCTTCTTTATCTTTAAAATACAAATAGAATGTTCCTTTTGCGATACCTGCTTGATTACAGATTTCAGCAATCGTAGTAGAGGAAACTCCATTTTCTGTGAATAAACTATTTGCAGCATCTAATAAACGGTTTCTTTTATCTTCTTTTTTTCTTGCGATGAGTCCTGACATAATTCTATTTTACTCAAAATTGTTAATTGAAAAAAGATTGTTTTTTATACAAATTCAAAAAAATGACTAAAAGTCATAATTAAATATTGATAAACCAAAATATAATCCTATAATAATTAGCGGAAATGACCAACGGTCATTATATGGGAGGCTTTATGAAGAAATTTGCACACTTTGTTGTCAAATTTCGTAAATTGATTTTGATTTGTTCAATCCTATTGCTGATTCCATCCGCAATCGGAGCAGTATCAACAAGAATCAATTATGATATTTTGACATATCTACCTAGTGAATTAGACTCAATGGTAGGTGAGCAATACTTGGAAAAAGATTTTAATCTAGCGAGTAGTGCAATGGTTACAGTTGAAAATATGCCAACTGCACAATTGTTAGATCTAAAAGAAAGAATTGCGGAGGTAGATGGAGTATCCGAAGCATTCTGGTTATCTGATGTATTGGACGTAACAGTATCAAAAGATATGTTACCAGATGAAATTTACAACTTCATGTTTAATTCTGATAAGGATGCAACAATGATGATTGTAAGATTCTCAGATACAGCTGCATCACAAAATACGATGAATGCAATTGCGAAAATCAAAAAGATTTGTTCAGAAGAAGCATACATTGGTGGTATGTCAATCATCTTACAAGATACAAAAGCTTTGGTTGATCAAGAATTACCAATTTATATTCTAATCGCAGTTGGAGCATGTATCGTAGTATTGTGGCTTGGTTTGAAATCAAATATTCTTCCATTCTTATTTATGATTGGACTTGTATTCCCAATTCTATATAACTTTGGAACAAATATTATCTTTGGACAAATATCGTATATTACAGAAGCTCTTGCGACGGTATTACAGTTAGGTGTTACGATGGACTATTCTATCTTCTTAGTCAATCGATGGAGAGAAGAAAGAAAATTAGTAGATAATGATTTTGATGCGATGGAAAATGCAATTGTAAATACAGGTGTTTCTATCTCAGCTTCATCCTTAACTACAGTTGCTGGATTCTTAGCATTATGCTTCATGAGATTGACATTAGGAAAAGATATTGGTCTTGTTATGGCAAAGGGTGTTGTACTTGGTGTATTAAGTACAATTACAGTTCTTCCAGCTTTGATCTTAGTATTTAGAAATAAGATTTGGAAGTGGGAACATAAACCATTGATTCCTAAGCTCAAACGTGCAAGTGAATTTGTTACAAAACATTACAAAGCAATTCCAATTGTATTCGTATGTATTCTAGCAATCTTTGGACTTGCATATCCTAGAGTTGAACAATATTACACATTGACTGACTCTTTACCAGATACAATGACAGGTATCGTTGGAAATGAAAAGTTAAAAGAAGACTTTAACATGACATCATCTTATTTCGTTATCGTAAAAGATGATCTACTTGATGAAGATGTAAAACAAATGAGTAAAGAAATTCAAAGTTTGGACAATATTACTTCATGTTTATCTGTAGAACAATTTGTTGGAGCTTCTATTCCATCAACTGTTTTACCAGAAATGGTTAATGATACATTCATTTCAAATGGACATGAACTTATCATGGTTAACTCTTCATTGAAAGCAGGTACAGATGAAATTAATACACAAATTGATGAATTAACACAAATCGTTAAGAAATATGATTCTACTGGTGTTGTAACAGGTGAAGCACCTATGACAAAAGACTTGATTGAAATCGCAAATGTAGACTTCAATATGGTCAACTGGATTTCTATCTTATTCGTATTTGTGATTATCGCTATTAGTTTCAAGAGTATTTTCTTACCAATTCTATTAGTTGCTTCAATTGAATCAGCAATTATTATCAATATGGCAATTCCTTATTTTACAGGAACAACATTACCATTCATTGCTAGTATCGTTATTGGAACAATTCAATTAGGTGCAACAGTAGACTATGCAATCTTAATGACAACAAGATTTAAAGAAGAACTTGAAAATGGTAATAACAAGTTTGAGGCAGCTAAGATTGCGGTATATCAATGTTCACAATCTATCTTAACTTCAGGATTAACATTCTTTGGAGCTACAGTAGGTGTTTCATTAATTTCACAAATGGAATTATTACAAAGTATTTGTTTGTTGATTGCTAGAGGTGCGATTATCTCTATGATCGTTATTATCTTTGTATTACCATGCTTCTTGATTCTATTTGAATCTTTGATTCGTCATACAACACTTGGATGGCCAAAGCCACAAAAGGAAGGGGAATAAAACATATGACTAAAGTAAAAACAATCACTTCCGCTTTACTTGCAACATTATTAGTTGCTGGTTCTACATTACCACTCAAAGCAGAAGGAGAAGATACATCATCTGTAACAAAGAATGAAAGTGTATATACAGTATTAAATGCAGATGGTTCTGTTAAGAAGATCACAGTTTCTGATACATTACATTCTGATGAAGGATTTTCTAACTACACTGATACATCTGATTTAACAGATGTTGAAAACTTAAAGAGTAAAGATGCTGTAACATCAACAAATGGTGGATATACATGGACAAGTGATTCTACAGACATCTACTATCAAGGTACTTCAACAAAAGATCTTCCATTAAATGTAAAGATTACTTATACATTAAATGATAAAGAATATGCACCTGAAGATATATTAGGTAAATCAGGACATGTAAAAATCAAGATTTCTGTTGAAAATACAAGTAAACAAACATTTACTGTAGGAGATAAATCATATGATTTAGTAACTCCATTCATTACAGGAGCAGGCGCAATGCTAGATGAAGATAACTTCTCTAATGTAGAAGTAAATCATGGTACAGTAACTTCTGATTCTTCACATTCTATCGTTGCTGGAGTATTGATTCCAGGACTTAGAGATGGATTAGAAGAAGTATTAGATGGTGAAACAATGAGTAAGTTATCTGATTACTTAATTGATGATATTACGATAGAAGCTGATACAACAGACTTTGAATCACCTACATTAATGTTAGCTGCTGCAACATCAACAGATGCATTAAAAGAAGACTTTGAAGATACAGATCTAACAAGTATCTTTGATCAATTAGATGAATTGAAAGATGCTACAAATCAATTGATTAGTGGTTCTAAGACATTATCTGATGGAGCTAATACATTAGCAGATGGTGCTAGTCAATTGAATGATGGAGCTTCTTCACTTCTATCAGGTGTAGATACATTGAAGAGTGGAACACAAGCTTTATCTGACGGAGCAACTTCCGCAACAAGTGGTGCTTCTGCACTAAGTTCTGGTTTAGCACAATTAGTTGGAAATAATGCAACATTAGTTGCTGGTGCAAATCAAATTGCTGATGCAATCTTAAAGACTGCAAATGAACAATTGGCTGCAAATGAAACAATTAAAAATGATCCTAATTATACTGAATTGACATGGAGCAACTATGCTGATCAATTAGCATATTATTCAGGGATTACAGATACAATGCGTCAAGCTGCTTTAGATCAAATTAATGCTCAATTAGTAGCAAAGGGTATTGAATTAGATAGTGATACATTGAACATGGTTCTTTATATGGCTGCCAAAGCACAAGCAACAGATTTGGAAACATTTATGACTGAAAATGCTAGTAAGTTAACAATTGCTTCTAATGTTCAAGATGCACAAAAGAATGCTGCAAGTATTTCTTCTGGTGATTTCTCACACGTAGATAGAGCTTTAACTTTAGGAACATACGAAGGTGCGATCGGTACAGTTCAAAAATTAGTGAAAGAAAAAGCAAATGTTGATTTGACGACAAGACAAGCAGAAGTTGTACTAACAACTGCATTATCTAATGGATTGACTGATTTTAGTAATCTAACGCCTGAACAATTAGGAAAGCTAAACAATATTGTTTCCACTACATTAAACAATGTGCCTACAGCTGATGCTGCTTTAGGTGTTGATAACGAAGGAATTCAACCATATGTTTCTCAATTAATATCAAACCAAGGTAAAGCAAATGTATATTCCGCAATCAGTGCTTCATTAAAAGAAAATAGCTCTTCCTTATCGAATGCTGAAATTGCAATATTGTTAACAGAAGGTTCTGAGCAACATAAAGATACGACTTCATTAGCTGATATGATTGCAGCTGTACAATCTGATGTAGCAGTAGCTACTGCAATCTCTAACTACAAAACAGCTTCTCAAACAGATGAAGGTAAACAAACTGTAAAGGGTTATTTGAATGCTTTGGTTACTACTACAAGTGGTGATTCTATCGAAACATTAAAGTCTTTAAGCACACAATTACAATCTGTCGCAACATTTAGACAAGGTGTCAAAGATTATACAGATGGTGTTGCTACTGCATATGAAGGTTCTAAATCATTAGTTTCTGGTTTACAACAATTAACAAGTGGTGCTAGCCAATTAAATGATGGAGCTGCTACTTTATCACAAGGTGCATCCACATTGAAGAATGGTACACAATCCTTAACAGATGGTGCTGATCAATTATCAGAAGGTGCTAAGACATTGTATGATGGATTAGTTCAATACAATGATGAAGCTATTTCAAAGCTTACAGATGATTCACGTATTTCTAACATGGAAGATGCTGCTGATTTATTAAATGCAGTGAAGGAACAAGGTTCTTCTTACAACAACTATTCTGGTATCTCTGAAGGTACAGATGGTAGTGTGAAGTTTGTTTATAAGGTTGAAGGCGCTAAGGCAACTACAACGAATACAACAACAGATGACACAACAGAAACAAAGACAAGTTTCTGGGACAGAATCGTTAAGTTATTTGATTTCTCATCTTTGTTTGCTAGCAAATAATTCTAACTTTTACCCAAGCATTATATGCTTGGGTATTTTTGTTTTATAATATTTATTCGAAGAGGGGATTGAGAATGAATCAAGAAAAGAGTTATCAGAAACAACAGAATCTAAGTTTGTTTTCTTTTATATATGAAATTCCTAATGTCATTGCTGTGATGTTATCAGCAATCGTATCAAATTCTATTTTAACGTGGTTGGATTTTGTGGATTCATTAGGGAAAATAGTTAGTGATGGTTTGATTGTAATTCAATCGAGAAGAATGAGTCATGATTTGAAATATGAATATAATTATGGGGTTGGCAAATTAGAAGCAATTACGACTTTCTTTTGTCAAAGTATAGAGATTGGTGGTTTGTTATGTGTCATTATCATTTCCATCATGGAAATCATTCATCCAGAGAAACCGAGTGATTTATTGATTTATGTTGTTGGATTGAAGGTTGTGAATATATTTGCGGATGGATTTTTTTTGCATCAACAAAATAAGATTCATCTAGATAATCCTTCAACAGTTACAGAAAGCGAATTATTTGCTGATATAGGTGAAATGTTATTTGATATTGTTACTTTAATTTCTATTTTTGTTATTTGGTTGCTTAGAAATCATCCATTAACTTGGTATGTTTCTCCAATATTGAGTATCATAATAGCGATTGTTTTGTTATATATTTGTTCCAAACATATTCGTCATGTCATTCAGGAATTGACAGATCATACTTTACCGGAAGAAAAACAATTGATAATACTAAAAGCAGTTTCACGTTTGAATGATTCTTATCATCATTTTGGAAGTATTAATTCTCGTTATAATGGTATTTATGTAGATGTAGATATTTATGTGAAATTTCTTCCAGAAACAACATATGAAGAGATAGAGCAGTTTAGAGAAAACATACAAAAAGAATTAGATCAAGATATTCAAAATTGTAGAGTTTCTTTGATGATTTCAGAATAGATAGAGGAATGTTTTATATGAAATATATTCGTAAAGCTGAAGAAAAAGATTTATGTAGAATTGCTGAAATATTAGTTTTTGATAAAAGAATGAGATATCGATCCATCTTTCATGATGATACATTTTCTTTTAATGTATTACAAGTTGATGTGGTGATGAAAGAATATAAAGAACCTTCGATTCTAGAATCTATCTTTGTATATGATGATGGAATTGTAAAAGGGATGATTCATATTTCTAAAGATGAAATTAAGGAGTTGTATGTGGATTATTTCTTTCATGGTGAAGGAATTGGGACCAAATTGATTACAATGGCGAAAGATTTATATAAATGTAATTGGTTGTGGGTGTTAGAAAAGAATAATGAAGCAATTACGTTCTACCAAAAACAAGGTTTTATGTTAACTGAAGAAAGAAAACTAGTAGAAAATACAAAAGAGTATGTAATCAAAATGAAATGCAGATGAGGATTCATCTGCACTTTTTGTTATTGATGTTTTTCTTTAATGATCTTATTGATTTCTTCAATCAAAGCATCTTTTATTTCATTCTGTGGAACTCTACGAATCACTTCACCTTTGCGGAATAAAAGTCCAGAATCATATCCACCAGCGACGCCAATGTCCGCTCTACCAGCTTCTTGGATTCCATTAACAGGGCACCCCATGATGGCAATCGTAATATCTTCGTGGATACTTTCTAAATATTCTTCCATTTCTTTTACAAGAGGTAACATGTCATATTGGATTCTTCCGCAAGTTGGACAAGCTACCAAATCTGGTACGTTACTAGTTAAATGAAATGCTTTTAATAATTTCTTACCAATGATGAGCTCATCTTTTGGTGGAGCAGACACGGATACACGTATCGTATCTCCAATTCCCTCATGTAATAGAGTGCCTAAAGCTGCAGAAGATTTTACAGCACTTTCCGCAAATCCACCAGCTTCTGTAACCCCTAAATGAAGAGGGTATTTGTAATGCTTACTCGCAAGTTCATATACCGCAATCGTTAGTTCTACATCACTGCTTTTAAAAGATAATACGATATCGCGGAAATCTAAATCTTCTAAAATCTTTACATGACGATCTGCAGATGCAATCATTGCTTCTGCACATAATCCACCATATTCTTCTAAGAATTGTTTTTCTAAAGAACCACCATTGATTCCAATACGAATTGGAATATGCTTTTCTTTACATTTTTTAACGACTTGTTCTGTGTGTTCTTGACTGCCAATATTACCAGGATTAATACGTATGGCATCAACACCACCATCTGCCGCAATTAAGGCTAAATTATGGTTGAAATGAATATCTGCAACCAAAGGGATATGAATCTTTTCTTTGATTGCTGGTATTGCTTTGGCATCTGCTTCATCTAATACCGCAATACGAACCAATTCACATCCGTTTTCTTCTAATTCTAATATTTGTTCAACTGTTTTCTCTACATTTTTCGCAGGAACATTTGTCATAGATTGTAAGATACATTTATTTTGTCCTCCAATCTGTAATCCTCCAACATATACTGGAGTTGTTTCGGTACGTTTCATGAGTTATCCCTCCATAAGTATTATCTCATTTTCTTTTGCTTTTGGAAAAAAATCATACATAATTGTTGTATGAATTTAGAAATATTATTATCTAAGATCTTAATGGTTCTTGTTCCTTTTGGAACATTTATGATCATTGTGAAATATAAAGAGAAAGTATCACATACTTATTTAGATGAACAATTAAGTAGTATTGAAAACTATTTGATTGATTATTTTAATTTGACTGATGAAGAAATCAATCTTCAAATACAAGAAGATATTTTTAAATTACAACCGAATCAATATCCTGTTACATGTTTAGGAGATATTAATGTTTATAAGAATGATTTTCCGTTTGGCTCTTTAGCACAGTATTTTTTGAATGATCAAACTTATGCCTATGATTTGTATAAGGTATTAATCAAAAAATGCAAAAATGTAAAAGTTCCTAGAAAAGAAATGTATTCTTATGCAAGTATGTTTGCATGTTTTCAACAATATCTGCAAATACAAGATACAACGATTCGAGAATATCTTTTTCAATTGCAAAATATATTAACGATTCTTGTGAATGAAAAACAAATGAATGCACAATATTATCGATATATTATGATTTTGTTTGATGTTTTAGAAAGATACCAAAAGTTAGAAAGTGTAGATGCAATCGATGAAAGAATGCGTGAAAGAACACATAAAGTTACAAAGAAAGTTGTTCAAATCTTTTCGGAAAAAGCATATGAACAAAAATAGTGGACAAAAACATGAAAAAAAGCTAATATATCTTGCGTTAGTGAGTTTCGAACACTTGGAAAATACTATTGTTTATGATATACTCATCTAGCAAAAAAAGGTCAGGAGGAATAAACAATGCCAAGAGACAATATTACATTTAAGTGCACTGAATGTGGTGAAGAAAACTACATCGGTACAAGAAACAAGCGTAAGCATGCTGAAAAGATGGAAATCAAAAAGTATTGCCCACGTTGTAATAAGATGACTCTTCATAAGGAGAAGAAGTAAGATTAATCTTACACATGTACGTAAATGTACATTTAAGTGCTTATTTATGAGCACTTTTTTTGTTGGTGTGGTAAAGTAACAACGTGAGGTTTAAAGTATGAAATTAGATGTTTTACCAATTGGGTTATATGGAGAAAATATTTATGTATTACATGAGAATGATCATGTATTGATTGTTGATCCTGGAAAATACGCAAAAGAAATTAAAAAATATATTTCAGAAAAAGAAATCGTAGATGGAATTGTATTGACACATGGACATGAAGATCATACTGGTGCAGTAGATGATTTAGTAGATATGTATGGATGTTGTGTATATATGGATCTAGATGATTATGATTTGGTGGATCCAAAGTATGCTGGAAGCCATGGATTTGATGCACCAATCTATACAAAAGTGAATTCTTTACAAACAAATAGTAAAGTAGGTACATTTTCTTTAGAAGTTACAAAAACACCTGGACACACAAAAGGAAGTGTTGTGATTCGATATCGTAATTTATTATTTACTGGAGATACGTTATTTCAAGGAAGCATTGGTAGAACGGATCTTTATGGTGGAAGTGAAATTGAAATGAAAGAATCTTTAAAGAAGTTTTTTGATATGCCACATGATTTAATCGTTTTACCAGGACATGGACCTAAATCAACCATTAAACAGGAATTAGATACAAACATGTATATACAATATTATTTTGGAGTAAACAAATGAAAAAAGTGATTTTGATATTGTGTTGTTGTTTTCTTGTTTCTTGTAGTCAAAAAGAAAGTTCATCGATTTCTTCAGTTGAGGAAATTACAACACCAATCTCTCAAACAAATTTTACAGATACAGAAGCAGAAAATGTTTTTAATATGGCTGTTAGAAACCATTGCAAACAATTAAATCAAGTATGTACTGTAGGAAAAGTCATTATTCAAAATGATACTATTTATGGAATCTATACGTATCATGAAAGTGATCAAGAATATACTGTGACGGGTACCTTAGAAAATGTAAAGATATCAAATTCAGATTCTTCCATTGTAACCATTGGAAGAAAACTATTTTCAACAGGTGTGATTCATACAAGTCAAACAACAGATGATAAGAATGAAGAAGTAATTGAAAAAACATTTGATTTACCAACGGAAGTAGATGAATCAAAAAATGGGGAAGTTGTTTATGAAGATGAAACGTATAAGATACGTTTGATGAATTTAGAAACTGGTGCGATGAATTTTAATGGTACATTTGAAGGAACTGGATATTTCAAATTGTATGCTTTAACAATCGACCAAAGTCAAAGATTTGATATCGCATCCGTTGAACAAAGTGGTTCTTACAATGAAACAACAAGTTTAGAATCTGGTTGGTATTATATCGTTGTGGAAAGAAATGATGGTACTTATACGATGAATTGGAATGGTCAGTAGGAAAAATTTTTGAAAATCATAAAAAAATATAGAATTTTATTTGGAGAAGTGATATATTATTTTCAAGTGAAAGCACTTACAGATTAAGGAGATTTAAAAAATGGCAGACAAGAAAATCGTATTATTTTGTGCAGCAGGTATGTCAACATCTTTATTAGTTAATAAGATGAAACAAGCTGCTGCTAAAGCTGGAAAGGATTATGATATTGCAGCTTATAGCTTAAATGAAGAAGAAAAACATGCACCAGATGCTGACGTTATTCTTCTAGGACCACAGGTTCGTTACGCATTAGCTAAGTTACAAGCTAAATATCCTGGTAAACCTATTGAAGGTATTGACATGAGAATGTATGGCATGATGGACGGTGAAGGCACTGTAGCATATGCTAGAAAACTCATGAATGACTAATTGAAAACAATTGTTGATTTGTAGGAATGGAAACATTCCTACTTTTTTTTTGGATTTTCGATATTTTTTGTGAATGTAGTATTAGGGGTATTATGAAAAATAGATTACAAGAAATATTAAAAGTTGCATTAACATATGGTGTTAGTGATATTCATTTTGATTTATCTTCACAAAAGAAAATAACGATTGAAATGAGAATCCAAGGAAAAATGAAACAATTGATTCCGAAAGAAGAGGATATTCGCTTATTTCATTATTTGATGTATCGCGCAAATTTAGATGTATCAGATATCTCAAGACCACAAACAGGTTCATTTAAAGAAGTTGTAGAAAAGAAAGAATTATCTTTACGTTTTTCTTTTGTTTCTTCATATTATGTGAAATCTGGTGTATTGAGAATTTTGAATTCTACAAATACTTTGACGATGGATTCATTGAGTTTAGAAGAAGATACAAAACAGTATTTAAATGGAATTACGCAAAAAACAAATGGTTTATTTTTGTTTGCTGGACCAACAGGAAGTGGGAAAACAACTACAGTTTATACATTGTTGAATGAAACGAAAGGAAAGAAGATTTTTTCATTAGAAGATCCTGTAGAAGTTGTAAACGAGAAGTATGTTCAAATACAAATCAATGAAAAACAACATTTATCTTATGCGGATGGAATCAAACAATTAATGCGACATGATCCAGATATTATTATGATTGGAGAAATTAGGGATGAAGTAGTAGCACAAATGGCAGTGCGTTGTGCTTTGACAGGACATTTGGTCATTAGTACGATTCATTCTTTTTCGTGTATGAGTACGATATTAAGAATGTTGGATTTAGGTGTTGATCGTTATCAATTACAAGATGTATTAAAAGGTGTGAGCTCTCAAAGATTATTTGTAGATTCAAAAGGATATACATTTGGTATCTATGAATTTATGAATGAAAGACAAATACATCATTATTTTGAGAAAGGAGAGATTGGTGATGATTTTCAAACAATACAAAAAAGAGTTGCATCCTTCTATCAAAAAAAGATCATTTCCTTGGAACAAGCAAAACCTTACATTACAGATTGATGATTGTATTGCATTAAAACAACTTTTAGAAAGTGGTTTTTCTTTACAAGATGCAATTCATCTCTTATATGAAAAACAAAATAAACAAGTATTTGATGCAATATTACATCGATTTCATCAAGGGGAAAGTTTGAATACGTTTTTTCATTTGTATTGCCCCAAAAAATATAAATCATTATTTGAAAGTTTTATTCAATGTATGCCATTTTTAGAAAGCTTATCTACTTGTATAGAAATTACGCAAGCTGAGGATAAGAATCGTAAAGAAATGATTCATGGAATGTTTTATCCAACTATGTTATTGATAGGGGTTATTGTAGGTGTATATCTATTTAATGAGTTGATATTACCAAATATGATAGGTTTATTGTCTGGTTTTCAGATGCAATCTTCACAATATGTTTTATTACAAGTGATCATAAGATATGGAATTCGTTTCTTATTGAGTAGTGTTCTTTTTATTTGTTTGATGATTGTCTTTTTCTTGCAAAATAAACAAATCGTAAATACATATAAAATCATTTCTCAATATTTCCCTAATGGAATCTTTGTACAATCAATATCTGCTAAATTCGCAAGGTTCTTTTTAGAATGTCAAAAAAGAAATATTTCCACAAAAGATACATTAGAAATATTAATGAGAGTTCATGAACAACCTTGTATTTCTTATATCGCTTGTATTTTAAATCAACATCTATTAAAGGGTGAAACAATGATGCAAGCATTAAATGAAACACATATCGAGAAAACATTGTTACGTTTTTTTAGAATTGCAATCATTTCTTCCAATTGTGAAAAAATGTTAGAAGGATATCTACAAATGGTACAACTCAAAAAAGAGATTGCAATCAAAAGATTTAGTCGGTATGTTCAATTGTTTTCTTATTCATTAATTGGTTTTGTTATGATTTTTGTTTATCAAATTTTAATGGTACCTATGACAATGTTACAAAATTTATGAATATTTTTGGGATTTGAAAAAAATTTGTGAATAGTATATTGGAGGTGACATATGAAAGTAAAACAAAATAAAGGTTTTACACTACTTGAAATGACAATTGTAATAATTGTGATTTCTGTGATTTTCTTATTATCTGTACCATCGATTCAAAAGACATTGTCTATTGTGAACCAAAAAGGTTGCAAGGCATTAGAAAAAGTTGCGGATGCGGCAATCTTAGAATACAAGATGGAATACGATGAATATCCAAGTAGTGTAGATGATTTAGTCAATGCAGGATTATTGAACGAGTCACAAGTACAGTGTGATGGTTCGAAACAGTTGGTGATTATTGATGGAGAGGCAAGTATTGAATAAAGGCTTCACGTTACTTGAGTGTTGTGTTGTTTTGGCATGTATTTCCACATTATCTTTATTGGTTGTACCGCTTCATGAATTCACGAAAACAGATTGGTATTTATTTCCAAATATGTATTGGTATTATCAATCTGAAGCAATCAAACAAAGTCAAAGAGTAAACTATCAATATCAAGATGATTGGATCCATTTCAATGAAATTGGAAATGTCTCACAAGCGAAAACGATTCATAGTGATACATGTTCAATTGTGATAGAGCTAGGAGGTGGTAGGCTTGTTGAAAGATGCGCTAATTAGTGTTTGTATTATTTCTATGATTTGTTTGATTGTATCTACAACGATTCATATGCATATAAATATTCAAGAAAAAATACAAATACAATGTGAGATACAAAAAGAAGAATTTATTGATTTTTATCAGATGTTATGGGAAAAATAAATCATAGAGGAACCGTCTTAGTGGATTTTCTTTTGTCATTATTGATTAGTGTATGTCTGTTGCCGATTGTTTTATGTTGTATTTCGGTTTTGTCAAAAGGATTGAAACGAAATTTATCGATCCAAGATATGATAGCGACAAATCAATTACGTCGTATATTGGCATTATCTTATGACTTACACATTGAAGAGCATACATTGCATTTTCAATATCAAACAAAGGACATGCATATAGGACTTGTAAATGAAAATATTATCATTCAACCTGGCACACAAATTATGTATACAAATGTAGATTATTGTGAATTTATAGAGGAAGAAAATGTAATTTTGATTTGTTATGAAAGAGATGGAAAGAAATATGAAGAGGCTATCGCAAAACAATAGTGGATTTGTTTCAACTTATTTTTTATCTATCTTATTGTATATTAGTTCAATCATTTTTATTATCAGTATGATGGATCAGAATTGTATTCAAACAATCATGAATATGAAAGTAGCAAATCTTTATCTGCAACAAGAAATAGAAGTACTTTATGATTTAAAACAAAGAATCGTATTAGAAGAAGAATCAAATATTTCTTTGAATACATGTTCTTATTCTTATCAAAAAGAAGAATCATATATTTATGTTGATATTAATTCAGAATATGAAGAAACTCTTGTTTTAACGTATAATGTAGAAGAAAATAAGATTCTTTCATATACAAGTCAAAGAGAGATCCTCGATTGACAAACAATCGGTTTTCTATAAAATTAATATCGTTAAGAAAAGGCGGTATAAACATGATACAATCAACAGAAATTAAACCAGGACAATGTTTTATTTGGGAAGGAAACTTATATCAATGTATTGAAAAGTCTTTGAATAAGACTGCAATGGCAAAGATGAAAGTAGCTTTAAAAGTTAAGGATCCTAAAACAGGTGTCGTGAAAGAATTAGGTCTTATTGGATCTGATCGCGTAGAAGAAGCATATATCGATAAAAGAGAAATGCAATATCTATATGATGATGGTTCTTCTCTTGTATTTATGGATACAGAAACATACGAACAAATTGAAATTCCTGAAGAAAGAGTAAAATGGGAAAAGAACTTCCTAAAACCATCAGAAATGATCAATATTCAAGTATTCAATGGAGAAATCTTAGGCGTTATTCTTCCTGATAAAGTTTCTCTTCAAATCACAGAATGTGAACAAGCAGTAAAAGGTGACACAGCAACATCTGCGCAAAAGAATGCAGTTCTTGAAACTGGCTTAGAAATCAAAGTTCCACTCTTCATTCAACAAGGTGAAACAGTTGTTGTTAGCACAGCTGATGGAAAATATAATTCTAGAGCGAAAGACTAAATCATAAAAATGTGCTTAAAAAGCACATTTTTATTGTTATAATAGTTTGGCGGGAGTAAAGATATGAATCAAAGATTACAACTTTTAAATAGAAGAAGAAATACTGTTTTATTAGCGAGACATACACGTGTAGTTTCAATGCGTCATGTACCACACCAATATGTCGTTCATAGTTCAAAACCTAAAAAAACAATTGAAACAAAGATAACTTTAGATACACCAATTTTAGAAGAAAGTAATAAAACAGTGGAAGTTGTTGAAAAAATCCAAAAAGAACAAGCCATTGTAAAAAAGAAACCAAAGAAAAAGAATTCAAAATCAAAGAAAAAAGCACAAAAGTTAAAAGATAAAGAAGATCTTTTAAACCGTTTGATTGATGAACCTAAAACAAGTATTTTCTCATTATTAACAAATCCGATCCTTTGTATTGAGAAAGTAGGTACTGTTGATTACGCTACTTTATCTATGGGGCAAAGAGTTGTATTAAACATCATGAAATGGATTGCATTGAGTGTATGTATTGCTAGTGTGATTTCTGGATATATTAATATTGCACCTTTTGGATTTTCTAGATTGAATTTTACTGCTTCAGCTAATTTAGCGTTTAAGATTGCAGTATATGGTTTTGTATTTGAAGTTGCAATTGTTTATTTGATTTATTATTTATGTAATTCTAGAAAACATCCAATTGATAGAAGTAGAATGTGTTCGATTGTTTCAATTGGTACACCATTTAAGATTGTATTATTTGTTTTTAGTGCAATCATACTACAAAACAACGTTGGAATTGGTGCAGCATTCTTTGTGGCTTCTTGTTTGATTTGTTTTCTATTAACTGGATATGGATTAAGTAAAACAAGATTACCACAAAGAAGATGTTTACTTGCATTGTTTGTTGGATTATTTGTTTCTTTAGCGTTATTTATTCCATATTTTAATTTCATCGCAAAAGATGTTGTTAAGATCTTTATGAATATTTTAAACATTTAAAGGTAGAAGAAATTCTATCTTTTTTTTGTCAAAAGCAAAAAAAGTTAGTGCAAACTAATTGCTTTTTTAATGAAATCGTATCATGATAATAAGGAATGGAGGGAAGTATGAATTTTACAACATTCATTATTGTATTGATTATAGCGATTTTATTAGTATTAGATGTGAAATATATTAAAGTGCATGGTTTAGAAGATTGTAATGGCAGTTGTGGAGATTGCCATGGTGGTTGTGGATCTAGTTGTAAGTTTACACAAGATATGGAAAAAGCGAAAAGATCCATTGCACGAAAAAAGAAAATCAAAGAATTTTTACATTTATCTTAATTGATAAAACTTGTTGGTATTGGACGTGTTTTACAAGTTTGAAGCAGTATATTTGTTGATTTTGATACAAATATACTGCTTTTATTGTTTGCGCTTACATTTATTTTGTTGTTTACTCTTTAAGCACGAAGGAGGGAATATGATGTTAAATAATTGTGTGCTTGTTGGAAAGGTTTTAAAAGAAGTGGAATTTAGGGATGGTGAATATCAGATTACGTTAGAGTGTAATCGACCATTTCGAATGGAAGAGGGGAATATCAAAAAGGATGTATTTAGTGTTACGTTGTGGAAGGGTTTAGCGAATCAATGTAAAGATATTTGTCAAAAAGGTGATGTTCTTGCGGTTCGTGGAAGACTTGAAGCCAATAGTATGAAAATCAATGATAAGGATCAATATTTGGCACATATCGTTGCGGAAAATATTTCGTTTTTGGTCGTACATGGGAAATCAAACGGACTCACAATGTAATGTTACTAGACACTCTTTCAGAAGTTCGATAAAATTATCAGTGCGAAGAAAAGAGGTTGAATATGGCTTTTGATTCATTGAGTGATAGATTAAATAAAGCAATGCGTAATGTTGTTGGCAAAGGTAAGCTGACAGATGCGAATATGGAAGATATGTTGAAAGAAGTGAGACTTGCACTTCTGGAAGCTGACGTTAACTATAAAATCGTAAAAGAATTTTTAGAAGAAATTCGTGAAAAAGCAAGAGGGGAAGAAGTTCTTAGTGCAGTTGAACCTGGACAACAACTTGTTAAGATCGTTCATGATCAAATCATTGATTTGTTAGGTAGTGAAGATGCTTCGATTCAATATAATGAAGATGGTCTAACAATTATCATGTTAGTTGGTTTACAAGGTACAGGTAAAACAACAAGCGTTGCGAAAATTGCTAAAATAGCGAAAGAAAAGAATGGTCGTAATCCAATGTTGATTGCTGCGGATGTGATTCGTCCAGCAGCAATAGAACAATTACAAACATTAGGAAAAGAAATTGATGTTGAAGTATTCACAAAAGGTGTTGAAACACCAGCTTTAAAAACGGTGCAAGAAGGAATTGCTTACGCCAAAACAAATGGCTATGACACTGTTTTTATTGATACTGCAGGTCGTTTGCATATTGATGAAGCATTGATGAAAGAATTACAAGATATCAATGCGTATGTTCGTCCAAATGAAATTCTTTTGACAGTTGATGCAATGACAGGTCAAGATATTGTAAATGTTGCGAAATCTTTTGCGGAAGCTTTACCATTAACAGGTTTAGTCGTAACAAAGTTTGATGGTGATTCTAGAGGTGGTGGTGTTCTTTCTGTTAAGAAGATCACTGGCGTTCCTGTTAAATTTGTAGGTGAAGGTGAAAAAATCGAAGATATGGGTGTTTTCCATCCAGATCGTATGGCAGATCGTATTCTTGGAATGGGTGATGTCGTTTCACTTGTAGAAAAAGCACAGGAAAAATTAGATTTAGAAGAATCTGAAAAAATGGCTGAAAGAATGATGAATGGCCAATTTACAATGGATGATATGTTGAAACAATTTGAACAGATTCAAAAGTTAGGGCCATTAAGTGGTATCATCAAAATGATTCCTGGAATGAATCAATATGCTGGTATGTTAGATGAAACAAAGGCAAATGGTGCAATGGCGCATACAAAAGCTATCATTCAATCTATGACACCATATGAAAGAGCACATCCAGAAAAACTCAGAGGAACGATGAAAAAAAGAATTGCACGTGGTTCTGGTACGAAAGTGGATGATGTGAATAAATTGATCAATCAATTTAATAAGATGAAGAAAGCAATGGATCAAATTGGCATGATGCAAAGAAACGGTAATTTGAATGAAGAATCATTGGAAAGAATGATGAATCAAGCACAATCTCAAATGTCTCGTATGCCAAATAAAAATTTCGGAAGAAAATTTTAAATCTGTCAAGTAAAAATACTTGACACCATTCTGGCGGCGTTGTATATTATTACTCGTTGATTAGGAGGAAAGTAAAAATGGCAGTTAAATTACGTTTAAAGAGAATGGGTGCTAAGAAAGCTCCAAGATATCGTATTGTTGCAGCTGATTCCCGTTTTCCTAGAGACGGTCGTGATATTGAAACAATCGGTTGGATCAATCCTACTACAGAACCTGAAACTGTATTCGTAGATGCAGAAAAGGCTATGAAGTGGTTAAAGAACGGTGCGCAACCATCTGATACAGTTCGTAACATTCTTTCTCGTCAAGGAATCATGAAACAATTCCACGATGAAAAAGTTGCTGGAAAGAAGAAGTAATTATGGCAAAGCTTGATCAGGTACTTCTTGATCTTGTGAAACCAATGGTTGAAGACAAGGAAAGTTTAGAAGTACGCGAAATGCCTTCCAATAACGATAAAGAAATTGTTCTTCATGTTTATGCAAAGAATGATGATATCGCTCGTTTAATTGGTAGAAAAGGAAGCATGGCTTCTGCATTAAGACAAGTCATGTCTGTTGCTTCTCATACAGATGACAAAAAAGTCAGCATTAAGTTTGAACAAATTTAAAAAAGATGGGAAACCATCTTTTCTTTTCAATAGGAGGTAAATCATGAATTATATTTGTATTGGGAAAATCGTAAATACACATGGAATCAAAGGGGAATTAAAGATACAATCCTATTCTGATTTTGATGCAGAAAGATATAAAAAAGGGAATACAGTTTATATTTATTATGAAAATCAATATTTACCTTTTATTGTAAAGACATTTAGAGTGCATAAAGGACATTCACTTGTTAGCTTTGATGAATATAGTAATATCAATGACGTAGAAAAATATAAAGATCACATGATCTATATTTCTGAACAAGAGAGAAAACCATTGAAAAATGGACAATACTATCGAAATCAAATTGTTGGATTAAACGCAAAAGATTCTCATGGAAATACACTTGGAAAAGTTATCAGTGTAGAGGAAACAACAGGTGCACAAAATAATATTCGTATTCAAACGGAAACAAAGGAAGAATTTTTAGTTCCTTATATTCCTGAATTTATTCAATCTGTTGATTTAGATAATCAAACGATTGTAATCTTGATGCAAGAGGGATTGTTATGAAAATTACAGTTTTGACTTTGTTTCCAGAAATGTATAATGATTTTCTTTCAACTTCGATTATTGGTAGAGCAGTTAAAAATGAATTGGTAGAAGTGGAATTTGTACAAATTCGTGATTTCTCAAAAGATAAGTTCAAACATGTAGATGATTCTTCATTTGGTGGAGGTATGGGACAAGTTATGCAATGCCAACCAATCTTGGATGCTTTACATTCTGTGGAAACAGAAAATAGTTATTCTATTATGATGTCTCCACTTGGAAAAACATTTACACAACAAAAATCTAGAGAATTCGCTAAAAAAGAGCATTTGATTATATTGTGTGGACACTATGAAGGAATTGATGCAAGAGTGAATCAACATATTGATGAACTTGTATCCATTGGTGATTATGTATTAACGGGTGGAGAAATTGCTTCAATGGTTATCATGGATTCTGTGATTCGTTTGTTAGATGGTTCCATTTCAGAAGGTTCAACGGAGGAAGAATCTTTTGAAAATGGACTATTGGAATATCCACAATATACAAAACCTAGAGAATATGAAGGTGAGTGTGTTCCAGATGTTTTATTATCTGGAAATCACGCAAAAATCAAAGAATGGAGAATTGCACAGTCATTGATGATGACAAAACATTTTCGTCCAGATTTATATGAAAAACATGTTTTCTCGAGTGAAGAAAAGAAGATCATGAAAAAAATCGAAGATGGAAAAATTGACATTCTTCCTTTAAAATGAAGATGAGGTAATGAGTATGTTATATACAGATCGTAAAAAAACACCTTTAAAATTTAATTGGGTATTAAAAGTTGTCTTACCAATTTCATTTGTTATTAGTGTCTACAATCTCTATGATCTTATTTGTACATTGTTTTTTGAAAATCAAAATTCTAATCTAGCGATTGGAATGAATTCTGCAGGTTATAGTATGCAGAACATGGGAATCTTTTTTTGGCCTGTAATCATCAATGTGATCTGTTTGACAATAGAGACGATTCTTTTGTTTTATGCAAGTGTTGGACTATGGAAATGGAAGACTTTTGGTCCTAAGGCAATCGTTTTATACAATCTATTTGGTGTTGTACAAAGTGTTTATTTATTAGTTTTGATAAGAATTAATCCTACTTATGTGAACGCATTAATAAATATGGTAGATGGATCTTCTTTGTTATCTATAAATACGGTAACTTTAATTTATACGATGACATATGTCATTGTATCATTGTATTATGCCATCTTATCTATTTGTACGTTCTTATATTACAAAAAAAGAAAATTATTATTTGATGAATATTATATGCAACCACAAACAGATACGATTTATGAAGAAACCGTAATACAACAAGTTGACTCTACAGTTGTAGAAGATGTTGAAAATAATGCAGAATTTCAACCATATTACTGTACAGAATGTGGTACTAAAATAACGGATGAAAATACACAATATTGTCCAAATTGTGGCAAAAAATTAAAATAACAGGAACAAATGTTCCTGTTTTATGCAAAGAGGGATTATGATAGGTTTAGGAACCGTTGTAAATTGTATTGCGATCATTATAGGTGGAATCGTTGGTTGTACGTTTGGAAACGTATTAAAAGAACAAGTGCGTGATGGATTAATGAAAGCTATGGGACTAGCAGTCATGTTTGTTGGAATCTCAGGTGCATTAAAAGAAATGCTTGTTATAGAAGATGGAATTTTGAATACACAAGGAAGTCTAATGATGATTGTTTCTTTAGCGATTGGTTGTGTTATTGGTGAATGGATCGATATTGACACAAAATTTGTTTTATTTGGAGAATGGTTAAAGAAAGTTAGTGGAAATAAAAATGATTCTCAATTCACGATTGGTTTTGTGACTTCAAGTTTAACGGTTTGTATTGGAGCGATGGCAATTGTAGGCGCGATACAAGATGGTATTTATGGGAATCACGATACTTTATTTTTAAAAGCAATCTTAGACTTTGTGATTGTGATGATATTGTCCACAACACTAGGGAAAGGGTGTATCTTTTCATCGGTTTCCGTATTTTTGTTGCAAATGAGTGTTACATTGTTGTCAAGTCTTTTGACTGGACTATTTTCTGATGTGGCTTTAAGTAATTTGTCACTTGTAGGAAATATTTTAATATTTTGTGTTGGAGTGAATTTGATACGCACGCAAACATTTAAAGTGGCGAATTTATTGCCAGCGATATTGATTGCGTTATTGTATGGGCTAATTTAAGAGGGAATTTTATGGTTGTAAATGTTTTGTTGGCAGGATGTGCAGGAATGATTGGATGTTTGGTTGGGGGAACACCAGCATTCATTATGTTAGGACTTGCTGGAATTATTTCTTTTTCAATGGCGAGTTGTGGACTAGACAATACTTGGTTTCAAAATTATGTTGTGAATTTGATGTTATTACCAGCAATTATTTTTGATGGCGATGTTGTTGGGGTTGCATATACTGCGAAAAAGCACAAAAACATTAATGGTTATGATACTTGGCGATCACTTGCGTATACAAGTGATGTGATGGTATTACTTGTTGGATTTATTACAGGTGTATTATGTTATTTATTTTTTACACTTGTTTCTTATTGGAATGTTCCATGTGATTGTGGTGCTTTAACTGTATTGAGTGCAGGTATCATTACACGTTTGTTATTATCTACTGGAGATAAAATGAAGAAAGATGGTTTAATGATCTTAGAAAAACTTCCTAAAAATGTTTGGCTATTTCAAATCATTTATTCTGCAGCTATCTCATTTGTATTTGCTTATTTTACAGAAATTACTGGGAACTATACAATTGGCTTTTATGTTTCTGCATTGTCATTGATCTTGATTTTGGTAGATGCAAACTTTCCGGTAACACATCATATTACACTTGTTGTAGGATATACAATGATGATGACACATTGTTATGCATTGGCAATTGTTTTTGGAATCTTAGCACAACTTATGTGTTATGCATTCACAATTGTATTTAATGATAAATGTTCTACACATATCGATCCACCAACAGTTCCAATTTTATTCTTTTCTTTTATTCTCTTTACCTTCTTTTAGATTTATAATAAATGTATCAATTTTAATAATGATTGCTTCAAAATCCTTTCATAATTCTGCTGGATTTTATGCAGTGCAATTTTACGGATATGATTTATTATTTCGAAAAAATTTAAATAAGCAATAAAAATACAATTGATAACTCTATAAAAGAACTAGGTGGATTAGTTGATGATTCCATTCATAAAAAAAGAGGGAGAAAAATTATGAGATTTGTAGATGTAATTGATAAGAAAGCACATGGAGAAGCTTTAACAAGTGAAGAAATCCAAGAGATGGTAGATGGATTTGTAAAGGGAGATATTCCTGATTATCAAATGTCTAGTATGATGATGGCAATTCTTCAAAGAGGTATGAATGCCAAAGAAACTGCTGATTTGACGATGTGTATGATGCATTCAGGAGATGTTGTTGATTTGAGTGATCTTCCTGGAATTAAATTAGATAAGCATTCTACAGGTGGTGTTGGAGATACAACGACATTGATCGTAGCACCATTAGTTGCGGCATGTGGTGGAACGGTTGCGAAGATGAGTGGTAGAGGACTAGGGCATACTGGTGGAACATTAGATAAACTAGAATCAATTCCAGGTACTTCTATTGAACAATCCTTAGAAGATTTTAAAAAGATCGTTCGTGAAAATGGTCTTGCGGTAATTGGTCAAACAGGAAATCTTGTTCCTGCAGATAAAAAGATGTATGCCTTAAGAGATGTAACAGCTACAGTTGGTTCTGTTCCTTTGATTGCTTCATCAATCATGTCCAAAAAACTCGCTAGTGGTTCTGACGCTATTGTTTTAGATGTGAAAACTGGTACTGGTGCATTTATGCATACAAAAGAAGATGCTTTTGAACTAGCGAAAACAATGGTTTCGATTGGTACACATGTTGGTAGAAAAGTAAGAGCTTTAGTGACAGACATGAATCAACCATTAGGTATGAAGATTGGTAACGCATTAGAAGTACAAGAAGCGGTTGAAGTATTAAGTGGACAAGTTGATGAATCAGATCCTTTATTCGAAGTATGCATGTTGTTAGGCGAAAATATGCTTGTTTTAGGGAATCTAGCAGAAGATGAAACGACTGCTCGAAAAATGTTGATTGAAAAGATCAAAGATGGTAGTGGCTTACAGAAACTACAAAACATGATTGCTTTACAAGGTGGAGATGCTTCCTATTTAACTGTCGAAAATATGAAAAAGCTTGTTGCGGTGAAACAACATATTGATGTAACAAGTGAAATGGATGGTTATATCACAAAAATGGACGCTCAAAAAATTGGTAACGCAGCACAGATGCTTGGGGCAGGTCGTGCAAAAAAAGAAGATATCATTGATCCTGCAGTTGGTATGGTCATGAAAGTAAGATGTGGTGCAGCTGTTCATAAAGGTGATGTATTATGTACACTTTATGTCAATGATGATACGAATGTATCAGAAGTCATAAAAATGATGCATGAAGCAATCTTTATTGAAAAAGAACAAAAAGAAATCAATCCAATGATTTATGGTATCGTAACTGAAAAATCAATCTAAAAGAAAAGGTGTACTTGAATTTGTACACCTTTATTCTGTTGTGTAATAAGAACAAATTTTACGTGCTTCTGCTTCTTGTAAATATTGTAACATTCCATCTTTATCTCGTTTTACAATGATGGCAACACCGACAGCACTTTTATCACGATTATTTAATATAAGTAATGCGTCATCATATCTTTCACTACGTATTTCTGCAGAATTATAAACAATGCGATATTCATTTCCAAGTTCTGGTAATGATAATTCAATCAATTCTCTTTTTCCATTATAAGAATCATTGAAACCTTCACGAATGACTTTATTTGTTTCATAGAATAATTCATCCATGAAATAATCAGATGTATGTTTAATATCGATTTCTTTCTTAGATTCATCTTTATAATATGTTTTCATGATCAATGGTCCTTTTACAATCATTGGGTCACGACCACCATAAAACGCTACGGTATATGCGTAGTGATGTGTATAAGTGAAAGGGTAATATAATTTCGTGTTGTTTTCCATATTTAGAATATACTCTGAATTACGTTATTTCGCAAGTTAGATGCGATATAATGATTGTGGAGAAAAATATGGAAATT
Source organism: Bifidobacteriaceae bacterium (assembly GCA_963661415.1). Classification (GTDB taxonomy): domain Bacteria; phylum Bacillota_I; class Bacilli_A; order Erysipelotrichales; family Erysipelotrichaceae; genus Bulleidia. The sequence goes on from CAVLCI010000005.1 coordinate 38,143, forward strand.
GAAATTTTACAACAAGTAGAAGGAGCGAAGAAAGCAAGTGGTATCACAATTATTATTGATGTCTTTCGTGCCTTTACGTTAGAAGCATATTTATTTCAAAATGGTTGTAAAGAAGTTTATGCGATTTATGATAAGTCTTTCGCTTATGAATTGAAACAACAACATCCAGATTACATATTAATTGGAGAAAGACACGGTAAGATCTTACCTGGATTTGATTATGGGAATGCACCAAGTGTAATTGAATCTATCGATTTTCATAACAAAACAGTCATTCATTCTACATCCAATGGAACATTAGGAATTCATAGTGCAATACAAGCGGAAGATATTTATGTGAGTTCTTTTGTGAACGCAAAAGCAACCGTTTCCGCAATTTGTAAGAAACAACCAAAACACGTTAGTATTGTTTGTATGGGATGGGAAGGAAAAGAAACAGAAGAAGATACACTTTGTGCGTTATATTTGAAATCTTTATTTGAAAATCAACCTCTTTCTAATATCAAGGAATTGGTGAATGATTTAAAAGAATCAGAAGGAAAGAAATTTTTTGATCCAAATCAACAAGATATTTTTCCTGAAAAAGACTTTTATTTGTGCACAAAGATAGATTGTTTTGATTTTGCGATACATACAACGATTCAAGATCAAATTGCTATCAATCGAAAGGAAATAATTATATGAATACAAATCGACAAAAAGAAATCAAAGAATTAGAACAAATAGAAGCTGAAAGAAGAAAAGCATCACAAAAAGATTTTGTGATTACTATTTGTAAGAAAATCATAGATTACATTCGCTGGTTTTTCTCAATCATGTTTTTCATTGTTAGTTTTTCTTTCTTTGGAGAAGAAGATGCAATTTTTAAAATGTGTATAGGATTAGTGTTTGCGATATGTCTAAATCCAGTGTCTTTTCGTTATTTGAAAAGTTTAATCAGTAAAGAAGGTGAATAAGTATGCATAAAAAATATTTCTTTTTTGATATAGATGGAACTTTAACGAATGAGAAAACACATCAAATCGTTCCAAGTGCACAAAAAACATTAGAAAAATTAAAAGAAAATGGACATTTTGTATCTATCGCAACAGGTAGAGCGCATTATAAAGCAATCTCTTTTACAAATAAGATCAATATTCATAACATTGTTTGCAATGGAGGAGGATGTATTGTTATCAATGATGAAATCAAAGATATTCAACCAATTCCTTTACAACAAACGATTCATATTTTAGAAGAAGCAGATAAACAAAATATTGGATGGTTACTTGCTCTTAAGGATGATGATTCAGTAGTGATGAGAGATTATCGTTTTTTAGAACAAGCAGGATTTCGTAAAGAATTAACATCTTATCAATTTGATCCGCATTTAGATTACCATGAATTACCTGCAATCATGAAAATGTATTTAGCTTATACACCTGAAATGGAACAGGATCTTCCTTGGATCAATGAAGTGGGAAGACTTAGAATGTTTCCAGAATATGTTATCTATCAATATGATGCGAAGAAGGATGGTATTCTTCGCATGATGGAATATTTAAATGCTCCAATTGAAGACGTTGTTGTTTTTGGAGATGATTTAAATGATTTAGTGATGTTTGATCCAATGTGGACATCGATTGCGATGGGAAACGCAAAAGAAGAATTAAAGAAAAAGGCTACTTATATTACAGATAAAAATGTAAATGATGGGATTGAAAAAGCTTGTAAAAAATTTGGGTGGATTTGATTGCATCTAGTTTTATTCTATGATATTATCTTATGGCGTTTGTAACGCATCACTGTTCCGCTGGCTAATGAGTTAAGAACTGTTGATCATTCGTTTATAAAGGAGAAAATAAAATGGATTTAAGTTTAGTTGACAAGATTACTAAGAATCAATTACGTAATGACATTCCTGAATTCAAGTCTGGTGACTCTGTAAAGGTTCATGTACGTATCAAGGAAGGTTCTAAAACACGTATTCAGGTTTTCGAAGGTGTTGTTGTAGATCGTTCTAATGGTGGCATTGGTGCTACATTTACAGTACGTAAGATTTCTTCTGGTATTGGAGTTCAAAGAACATTCCCAGTTCATTCCCCAATCATTGAAAAAATCGAAGTTGTACGTTACGGTAAAGTTAGAAGAGCTAATCTATCTTACCTCAAGGGTAGATCTGCTAAGAACGCACGTATCAAGGAAGATCGTCGATAAGAATCTTGTGAAGAGAAAGCTATGGCTTTCTCTTTTTTCTGTTGTATAATATTGAAGATTATGGAAAATAAAGAAGAAAATAAAGTATTGAGTGAAACACAAGTAATTGAAAGATTAACGAATCCTGAAGTAGAAACACAACAACCAAAAAAAGAAATTCCTGAAAGAAAACCAGAAAAGCCAGAAAAAGAACATTCCGCAACAGATGAAGTATTTTCATTTATTAAAGATCTTGTTATTTGCATGGTTGCGGTATTCTTACTGACCAATTATATTGTTCGTCCAGTTCAAGTAAAAGGAAATTCGATGTATCCTACTTTAAATGATAGTGCATTGGGTGTTTCTAATACATTAGGGTTTCATACATCTGAAATCAAGAGATTTGATATTGTAATTATTTATGTTCCAGAAAAAAATGAATATTTGGTAAAAAGAGTCATTGGTTTACCAAATGAAACAGTTTCTTATTCGAATGGACAATTATACATTAATGGAGAAGCTGTAGAAGAGACTTTCTTATCGCAAGAATATGTTGAATCTTATGGATCTGGATGGATGCCTGATATTACAGAAGTAAAATTAGGAGATGATGAATATTATTGTTTAGGAGATAATCGACCTCATTCTTCTGATTCTAGATATTATGGACCATTCAAAAAAGAAAATATTAAATCAAAAGGTATTTTTATTGTTTGGCCATTAAGTGAATTTGGTGCTCAAACATGGTAAAATAAGCTACTGTGAAAAACACAGTAGTTTTTTTAAGGAGGTTTTATGGTGAAAGTACAATGGTATCCTGGGCATATGGAAAAAGCCAAACGAGGTATGTTGGAGAAATTAAAAGCTGTAGATATGGTAATTGAATTACGAGATGCTCGTATGCCAGAGTCTTCCAGAAATCCTATGCTCCTACAAATGGCAAATCAAAAACCACGTTTGATCGTTTTATCTAAAATGGATCAAGCTGATCCAATTCAAACAGAAAAATGGTTAAAAAAATTAAAAAGTGAAAACGTTTCTTGTATTGCAGTTGATTTAATGAGAGATCCAAATTGTGGAAAGAAGATCATTAAGGAAGCATTAGCAGTTATGCAAGAAAAAAGAGATAAACAGCGAGCAAGAGGAATCAATCCTAGAGCGGTTCGTGCGATGGCAGCAGGTATTCCAAATGTTGGAAAATCAACAATGATCAATCGTATTGCTGGTAAGAATTCTTTAAAAGCAGCAGATAAACCGGGTGTAACGCGTTCTTTGACTTGGATCCATGCTGATAAAGAGTTAGATTTATTGGATACACCAGGTGTATTATGGCCTAAGTTTGAAGATGAAAAGACAGGCTCAGTTTTAGCAGCATTAGGCTCTATTAATGATGATATTTTAGATAAAAAAATGATTGCGATGGATGCAATTCATTGGATTCAAGATCTATATCCTGGACTATTAGAAGAATATTATGATAGTGGTGAAGTGAATCCAAATGGAATGTTGAAAGCGATTGCTACAAAACGTCACTTTAAATTGTCTGAAGATACATTAGATACAAAGCGTGCAGCAGAAGCATTCTTAACAGATCTTAGACATGGAAAATATGGAAGATTAACTTTGGAACATGCAGATGAAGAAGATAACGAAAATATGTGAAAACCAATATGAACATACGTATTGGGCGGAAAATCAATTTGTAGTAGGTATTGATGAAGCTGGAAGAGGACCATTAGCTGGACCTTTATCAGTTGCGGGTGTTGTATTTCCAATTGGATATGAAAATCCTGATATTTATGATTCTAAAGCATTGAGCGAAAAGAAAAGAGATCAATTATTTGAAATCATTAAAGAAGATGCATTGTGGTTTGAAATTATTGAAGTGAGTGTAGAAGACATTGATCATTATAATATTTTAGAAGCGGATCGTAAGGCAATGAGTGAGATTGCGATGCATGCTCCAAGTGATATTGTATTGAGTGATGCAATGAAAATGCCAATTGATAAAACAGTCATTGATTTGATCAAAGGAGATCAAAAATCTATTTCGATTGCAGCAGCTTCGATATTAGCTAAAGTGACTAGAGATCGTATTATGAAAGAATATGATACGATATATCCAGAATATGGGTTCGCAAAAAACAAAGGTTATGGTACAAAACAACATATGCAAGCTATAGATGATTATGGAATCACACCGATACATCGTAGAAGTTTTGGACCAGTTAGGGTGAGACAACAATCTTTATTTTAATCTCCAATTTGGAGATTTTTTTTGGATATTGAATAAATTTTGGGAATAGTATCTTAGGGGTATTATGAACAAAAGAGATAAAATTATTCAAATAGCCATTCAAAATCAAGGAGAATGGATCAAAATCACAAAAGCAATTCAACAAAATCAGCCAATTCATCAGATACATAAATTACAAACACCATGTATTACGATTCTTGATGATATCTATCCAAATGTGTTAAAACAATTACGATATCCACCATGGGTATTATTTTATGAAGGTGATATTTCTTTACTACAAAAGAAATGTATTACAATTGTTGGAAGTAGAGAATTGTCTCAATATGGGAAACAATGTACAGAGATGATTTCAAAAACATTATCTCAAAAATATGTGATTGTATCAGGTCTTGCTAAAGGTGCAGATGCTTGTGCACACGAATCTTCGATTCTTTCTTATGGGAAAACCATTGGTGTTATTGGATCAGGATTGCATTACATTTATCCTAGATGTAATGCATCTTTGTATCAAGAAATGAAACAAAATCATTTGATACTGAGTGAATATCCATTTGATGTGCAGATTCAAAAGCATCACTTTGTTTGGAGAAATCGTATTTTAGCTGCATTAGGTGATAAATGTATTGTGACAAGTGCGAAAAAAAGAAGTGGAACGATGTTAACAGTCAATGAAGCAATTACATTAGGGAAAGAAGTTTGGTGTGTTCCGTATGAGATGAATTCAATAGAAGGAGAAGGTTGCAATCTATTAATTGCGGAAGGTGCGCAAATCTTATATGATACAAAACAGTTGTATGAGCTATAAAAATAGATATTGAAAACAAATGCAAATTAGGATATTGTTTTAAATGCTTGTTATTATGCGAAATGGAGGTATAAATGAAAAATTTAGTAATCGTGGAATCCCCATCAAAATCTAAAACGATTGGAAAATATCTTGGAAAAGACTATACAGTTGTTTCTTCCAAAGGACATATTCGAGATTTAGCTACGAAAGGAAAAGATGGTCTAGGTGTAGATGTAGATCATGATTTTGAACCAACTTATCAAATCTCAAAAGATAAAAAAGATACTGTGAAAGAGTTAAAGAAACTTGCAAGTGAATCTGACTTTGTATATTTGGCAACCGACCCTGACCGTGAAGGTGAAGCAATTAGTTGGCATTTAGCACAAGAATTAGGATTGGATGAAAATCTAGTGGATCGTGTAACATTCCATGAAATCACTAAGACAGCAGTACAAGAAGCTTTTAAGCAACCACGTACATTAGATATGAATCTTGTACATTCTCAAGAAACAAGACGTATCTTAGATCGTATCATTGGTTTTAAATTGTCAAAATTATTACATAATAAAATCAAATCAAAGTCTGCAGGACGTGTACAATCTGTTGCCTTAAAGTTAATTGTTGAAAAAGAAAGAGAAATTCAAGCTTTTATTCCAGAAGAATATTGGGAAGTAGAAGCAGCATTTAAAAAGAAAAATCGTAAATTTAATGCGAAACTTTCTAAAGTAGATGGCAAAAAAGCAGAATTGAAAAATGAAGCGGATGCGATGCGCGTCATTGATGGCACAAAAGATGCGTTTACAGTGACAAATATCAAAAAGTCAAAAGCTTCTAATAAAGCACCATTACCATTTATTACTTCAACTTTACAACAAGAAGCTTCTACAAAGTTAGGTTTTTCTGCCAAAAGAACAATGTCTATCGCACAAGGATTGTATGAAGGTGTTGATATTGGAAATGGACAAGAAGGTTTGATTACTTACATGCGTACTGACTCTACAAGATTAAGTAATGTGTTTATTCAAAGCGCAAGAAATCAAATTGAAACAGAATATGGAAAAGAATATTTAGGTTTTTATCATGTGAAGAATGATGATGGTGCACAAGATGCCCATGAAGCAATTCGTCCAACAAATATTTCTTATACACCAGATTCTATTAAATCTCATTTAACAAATGATCAATATAAATTGTATAAATTTATTTATTGTAGAGCACTTGCTTCTCAAATGGCCGCAAGTAAATCAGATAAAGTTGCGATTACTTTATCTCAAAATGAATTTGATTTTGTTGCGAATGGAAGTGTATTGTCTTTTGATGGTTACTTAAAAGTATATGGTGATTATGCCTCTAGTAAAGATACGATCCTTCCAGAATTAGAAGAGGGAGAAAAAATTAATGCGGAAAGTGTTACACCTACACAACACTTTACAGAACCGCCAAAAAGATATACAGAAGCTTCTTTGATCAAAAAGTTGGAAGAAGATGGAATTGGAAGACCATCTACTTATGCGATGATCATTGATACGATTCAACAAAGAGGTTATGTTACTTTAGCTCCTGTGAAAGAAAAGAGTCGTACGAAATTCTTTACACCAACAGAACAAGGTATTTTAACAACAGATAAATTAAATGAATATTTTTCTAGTATTATCAATGTTTCTTATACGAGAGATATGGAAAGTGAATTAGATGAAATTGCGGAAGGTAAGAGAGAAGAAGTTCCTACATTACGCACATTCTATGATAAGTTCACACCACTATTAGATACTGCATATGAAAAAATGGAAAAGATTGCTCCTGAAAAAGTTGGGGAAATCTGTCCTGAGTGTGGTGGGGAACTGGTTTATCGCAATTCACGTTATGGAAAATTTATTTCATGTTCAAATTTTCCAACTTGTAGATATACACGTTCTTTAGTAACAAAAGAAAAGGAACAACCAGAGCCAACAGGTAAGATGTGTCCAGAATGTGGTAAAGAACTATTAAAGAGAAAATCTAGATTTGGTACTTATTTCTTAGGTTGTTCAGGTTTTCCAAAATGTCATTACATGGAAAATCTAGATGGTGAAAAGATTGTTTCTAAAAAGGACAAAGCTTCTGCGAAAAAAACAGCATCTAAGAAAACAACGACGAAGAAAAAAGCAACAACAAAAAAGACGACAAAAAAAACAACAAAGAAAAAGGTGAGTGAATGAAAGAGGCAATTGTAGTAGGAGCTGGACTTGCAGGATGCGAAGCTGCATATCAACTTTCAAAACGTGGAATCCATGTAAAACTTTATGAAATGAAACCACATAAAAAATCAGAAGCACATCATATGGATACCTTTGCGGAACTTGTTTGTTCCAATTCACTTCGCTCTGACGCTCTAACTAATGCAGTCGGTCTATTAAAAGAAGAAATGAGAACGATTGGTTCTTTGGTCATGGAAGTTGCGGATGCGACTTCTCTTCCAGCAGGTAGCGCATTAGCAGTAGATCGTACATTGTTTTCTCAAAAGATTACAGAAAGAATTCAAAATGATTCTAATATTGAAATCATTGATGAAGAAGTAGATCATATTCCAGATGCACCATGTTTAATTGCGACAGGTCCATTATCTTCTCAAGCGATGGTAGATGCTATTGGAACGATCATTGATCATAAATATTGTTATTTCTATGACGCTGCAGCACCAATCGTTACCTATGAAAGTATTGATATGTCTAAGGCATATAAGAAAAGTAGATATGATAAAGGAAGTGCAGATTATATCAATTGTCCAATGTCAGTTGATGAGTTTCAGACATTTTATGATGCATTAATTACTGCAGAAGTTGCAGAAGTACATGGCTTTGAAAATGAGAAAGTATTTGAAGGATGCATGCCTTTTGAAGTAATGGCAAAAAGAGGTAGAAATACATTATTATTTGGTCCTATGAAACCTGTTGGTCTAGATACACCAGATGGAAAAAGACCTTACGCAGTCGTACAATTAAGACAAGATAATGTACAAGCTTCTCTTTATAATATTGTTGGATTTCAAACGCATTTAAAATGGCCAGAACAAAAAAGAATCATTCATATGATTCCTGGATTAGAAAACGCTGAAATCGTACGATATGGTGTAATGCACCGTAATACGTATATCAACTCACCGATGGTATTAGAGGAAACATATGCGTTTAAAGAAAGAAATGATTTGTTCTTTGCGGGACAAATGACAGGTGTTGAAGGATATGTTGAAAGTGCAGCGAGTGGCATGTTAGCAGGTATCAATCTAGCACATGTATTGAATGGAGAAGAACCTGTAAAACCAGGGAATGAAACAGTCATTGGATCGATGTCTTATTACATAACACATGCGGATTCTAAAAACTTTCAACCAATGAATGCGAATTTTGGTATCGTACATCTGAATAGTAGTGTAAAGAAAAAAGATCGTAAGAACGCATACGCTCCACAATCTTTAGAAATTATCAGAAAGTTAAAAGAAGATGGCAGACTTTGAGAAATCATTAGATTCATTTTTGAATCATATTGCCTTAAGCAGAACGGGTTCAAAAGATACTCAAGATGCATATCGTAGAGATATTGAAAGATTCTTAACTTATTTAAGAGATAACAATATCTCTTCTTTTGAATCTGTGACAAAAGAAAACATTGCGGATTATATTACACAATTAAGAAGTGGTGATTTAACAGGAACAAAATTATCCAATGCATCATTTGCTAGAAATTTATCTTCTCTGAAATCTTTCTATCGCTATTTGAATCGTCAAGAAGGAATCGAAAATAATCCTGTCATTTTATTTCATTCTGGAACGACCAAAAGAAAACTACCAGAATATTTAACCTTTGAACAAATGGAAACACTCTTAAATGTATTTGATTTATCTAATGATGTTGATATACGAGATAGATGTATGTTAGAAGTTATTTATGCTTGTGGTTTACGAGTATCAGAATGTGCAGGACTAAAACTGATGGATGTCAATATTAAAGAAAGATATTTGAGTGTACTCGGAAAAGAAAGTAAAGAAAGAATGGTTCCTTTTTATCCAAGGTGTGCACAATTATTAGAATATTATATTCAAAATGTACGTCCTAGTTTTATGAAAGACAAAGAAGAACATGGTTTTGTATTTGTGAATCAAAAAGGAAAACCTATTTCTTCTAGAAGTATTCAAAATATATGCGAAAAAGCTGGAATTCGTGCAGGCTTAGATTTACATGTACATCCACATATGATCCGGCATTCCTTTGCGACACATCTTTTAGATAATGGTGCAGATCTAAGAATCGTACAAGAATTACTTGGACATGAAAATTTACAAACGACACAGATTTATACGCATGTAACACAAGATCGTTTAACAAAAGTTGTTGAATTAGCACATCCTCATTCTAAAACAAATCAAAAATGAGTTCTTTTATTTTTCTTGTAAGCGTGTACAATATTAATAGAGGTGTTTTACATGTCAGTATTTGAAAATGATCAACAATATTTATCTAAGATAAGACGTATGATCGTAGATGATCCTATGCGTATGATTTCTGAAATCCATGAAGCACATTACTTATATGAAAGTCATGTCATTTCGGAAGAATGTTATAAAAAAGTGAAAGAACTTGCGCAACAAGCAAATCTTTTTAAAACGAATGCAGAAAAAGAAAATTAGTTCTTGCATATCTATGTTATTTTGTTAAAATATTTCAAGGAAAAAGGAAATGAATTATCAATGTTGAAAATCATTCCTTTTTTTTGAAAAAATGATGGAGGCGTTTATATGAATAAGTACTCACTTGTATCTATGAGAGATTTATCAAAAGATGACATGATTCATATTCTAAACGATGCTTTAATGTTTTCTAATTCTTATTCAGATTGGCAATTGCCTACAAAGGCAATCGTAGCCAATCTTTTTTTTGAAGCATCTACTAGAACTCATTATTCCTTTGAATCAGCAGAATTACAATTAGGTTGTAAGGTAGCAGATGTACAAACTTCTGCTTCATCTGTAACAAAGGGTGAAACATTATATGATACTTGTAAAACATTAGAATCTGCAGGTTATAATGCATTGGTAATTCGAAGTTCACAAGAATTTTATTGGAATGAACTAGAAGGATTAACGATTCCAGTATTAAATGCAGGTGATGGTGCGAATGAACATCCAACACAATGCTTATTAGATTTATTAACAATCTATAAAGAATTTGGAAAGTTAGAAGGGTTGAATGTTGTGATTTGCGGTGATGTTGCGCATTCTAGAGTTGCTCAATCCGATAAATATGCTTTTGAATTATTTGGTATGAACGTAAAATTTGCTGGACCTAAAGTATTTGAAAGAGAAGGTTATCCATTTGTTGATTTTGATGAAGCAATCAAAGATGCAGATGTCGTTATGATGCTTCGTATTCAAAAAGAAAGAGGCGCAGCTTCTGAATTGAGTGATGAGGAATACTTAGAACAATATGGTATGAATCATAGACGTTATGAAATGTTGAAAAAAGATGCAATTATTATGCATCCTGCACCTGTGAATCGTGGTGTAGAAATTGCAGATGATTTAGTAGAAGCTGAAAAGAGTCGTATCTTTGAACAAATGCATAACGGAATGCTAGTGAGAAAAGCAGTGATAAAACGAGCATATGGATATGAACCATTTGAGGACAACAAATGAAAAGACAAATCTTAAATGCAGATGTGTTATATAAAGATACATTACAAAAAGTAAATGTATTATTTGATGAAAATAAAATCTTAGAAATTAGTCAAAATATATATGCAGATGTTGAGGTGATTGATGGAACAGGATTAACTTTGTTACCTGGTCTAGTTGATGTACATGTTCATTTTAGACAACCAGGTCATGAAGAAAAGGAAACCATTCATACGGGTTCATTAGCAGCTGCTCATGGTGGATTTACTTCTGTATTTGCGATGCCAAATATCATTCCTTCACCAGATACAAAAGAAGTCATGGAAGACTATCTAAAATTAATTCAAAAAGAATCTGTTGTACATACGTATCCATATGGTACGATTACGCTGAAAGAACAAGGAAAAACTTTATCAGATCTGAAAGGAATGCATGCCTTAGGCGTTCAGTGGTTTAGTGATGATGGTGTTGGAATGAATGATCAAAGTATCATGGCTCAAGCACTTCATTTTAGTAAAGAAAATGATTGTATCATTGCGTGCCATACAGAAGATTTAAATTATCGACCAAAAGGAGGTTCTGTTCATTTATCAAAAGTAAATACAGATAAAGGATGGATTGGAATTCCAGATGAATGTGAAAGTGCTCCTTTAACAGAAGATCTGAAAACAGCACTTACAACACATGGAAAATATCATGCATGTCATATTTCTTCACATTTATCTGTAGAAGCTTTAAGAAATGCAAAAAAGAATGGTGCAGATGTCAGTGCAGAAGTAACGGTACATCATCTTTTACTAGAAGATAAAGATGTAAAAGGACCAATGTGGAAAATGAATCCACCATTAAGAAGTCATGAAGATCGTATGTGTTTGATTGAAGCGTTAGAAGATGGAACATTAGATTTTATTGCCAATGATCACGCTCCACATACAATGGAAAATAAAAATAAACCAATGGATCAATCTGCATTTGGCATAGTTTCACTAGAAACAGCATTTCCATTACTTTATACTGAGTTTGTACATCAAACACATCGTTGGACATTAGCACAACTTGTTCAATGGATGAGTGAAAAACCCGCAAAACGATTTGGGTTAAATAATGTTGGTAAAATTGAAGTTGGTTATACAAGTGATCTTGTCTTAATGCAACTTGGAAAAGAAAATATGATTGATATCAATCAATTTGAATCGATGGGTAAAAATACACCATTCCATGGATGGAGTGTTTACGCAACAATCAAAGAAACAATTGTTTCTGGTAAAACAGTTTGGAAGGAGGACAAATGAAAAGATATCTCGTATTAGAAGATGGAACGTATTATGAAGGAGAAGGATTTGGATATGATCAATATCAAATCGGAGAACTTGTATTTAATACGTCTATGACAGGTTATCAAGAAATCTTAACAGATAACTCTTATTGTGGACAAATCGTTATGATGACTTATCCTTTGATTGGAAATTATGGAATCAATCGTGATGATAATGAATCTGTAGTTCCACATGTATTTGGATTTGTAATCAAGGATTATTGTGAAATACCAAGTAATTTTAGAAGTGAAGAAACATTAGATGCATATTTAAAAAGAGTTGAAATTCCAGGTATCTATGATGTAGATACACGTGAAATCACAAAGAAGATTCGTGCCATTGGTACTTTAAAAGCATCTTTCTGTAATACGAAAGAAGAAATCGAACCTCTTGTTCAAAAATTGAAAGAAGCAGATTTTTTGCATGATCAAGTCGCTAGAGTTTCTACAAAAACGATTTATCCAATTCCTGGTAGAGGAAAGAAAATCATTGTTATGGATTTCGGTATCAAGTTATCGATTTTAAGAGAGCTTGCGCAAAGAGGATGTGATCTAACGGTCGTTCCTTATGACACAAGTGCAGAATCAATTCTTGCGATGCATCCAGATGCAGTATTCTTAAGCAATGGTCCTGGGGATCCTGCAGATTTAACAGATGTCATTGAAAATGTTAAGAAGTTGATTCCAAATACAGTTGTTTTCGGAATTTGTTTAGGATGCCAATTGATTGCCTTAGCAAGTGGGGCCAAAACATATAAATTAAAATTTGGGCATCGTGGAGGAAACCACCCAGTTGTGAATCTTAAAACGGGAAAAGTAGAAATTACTTCTCAAAATCATGGTTTTGCGGTAGATATTGATTCTTTAAAGAATACAGAACTTGAAATGAGTTATGAAGCTTTAAATGATAAAAGTTGTGAAGGGGTAAGACATACAAAGTATCCTGTTTTTGCGGTGCAATATCATCCTGAAGCAAATGCAGGTCCTCAAGATTCAAATTATTTATTTGATGAATTTATTGATTTGATTGAAAAGGAGATTAAACATGCCTAAACGTACAGATATTCATAAGATCATGGTGATTGGCTCTGGTCCAATCGTAATTGGACAAGCTGCTGAATTTGACTATGCTGGTTCACAAGCATGTACTTCTTTGAGAGAAGAAGGTTATGAAGTTATTTTGATCAATTCTAATCCTGCTACGATCATGACAGATTCTTCTATTGCAGATAGAGTATATATTGAACCATTGACATTAGAATTTGCGAAACGTGTTATTTTCAAAGAAAGACCAGATGCAATCTTAGGTTCTCTTGGTGGACAAACAGGTTTAAATCTTGTTGTGGAATTAGCTAAAGATGGTATTTTAGATGACTTTGGTGTTGAAGTATTAGGTACAGATATTGATGCAATCAATCAAGCTGAAGATAGAGAACGTTTTAGAAGTTTAATGCAGGAATTAAATGAACCAATTCCTGAAAGTGATATTTGTCATTCTATTGAAGAAGCAGTTGAATTTGGTCAACGTGAAGGATATCCACTTGTTATTCGACCTGCTTATACATTAGGTGGTACAGGTGGTGGTTTTGCCCACAATGAAGAAGAACTACGTTTGATTGCAGATTCTGGTTTAAAGATGTCACCAGTTCATCAGATCTTAGTAGAACAATCAATTGCTGGATATAAAGAAATTGAATACGAAGTAATGCGTGATGCGAAAGATAACGCAATCGTAGTTTGTAACATGGAAAACTTAGATCCAGTTGGAATTCATACAGGTGATTCCATTGTTACAGCTCCTGTTCAAACATTAACAGACCATGAAAACCAAATGCTTAGAAATGCATCGTTAAAGATCATTCGTGCATTAAAGATCTGTGGTGGCTGTAATGTACAATTAGCATTAGATCCAAAAAGTTTTAAATACTATGTGATCGAAGTGAATCCTCGTGTATCTAGATCTTCAGCATTAGCTTCTAAAGCAACTGGTTATCCAATTGCGAGAATTTCTGCCAAATTGGCTGTTGGACTAGGATTAGATGAAATCATTAATCCAATCACAGGAACATCTTATGCTTGTTTTGAACCAGCATTAGATTACATTGTTACAAAATTCCCAAGACTTCCATTTGATAAGTTTCCAAATGCAGATCGTAAACTTGGAACACAAATGAAAGCAACGGGCGAAGTTATGTCCATTGGTAGAAACTTCGAAGAATCTTTCTTGAAATCTGTTCGTTCTTTAGAAATCAAAGTTGATCATATTGAGAAAAAAGAATTTTATGATTTAAGTAATGAAGAATTATTTTCTAAGATTGGTGGAAGAGATGATGAAAGAATCTTTGCGGTGGCTGAATGGTTAAGAAGAGGATTAGACGCAAAGAGTGTGCATGATGTAACAAATATTGATTATTGGTATTTAGCACATTTACAAAAAATCATTGATCTTGAAAAAGAAATGAAAGATCATGTTGGTGATATTGAAGTATTAAAGAAACTTAAGAAATATGGATTCTCTGATTCTTTTATCGCAAGAAATTGGAAGATGAAAGAACATGATCTTTATAATTTGGAAAGAAAAGAAGGTATTACACCAGTATATAAGATGGTTGATACTTGTGCTGGGGAATTCCGTTCTGAAACACCATATTTCTATTCCACATATGAACATGAAAATGAATCTATTCAAAGTGATAAAAAGAAAGTCATTGTTTTAGGCTCAGGTCCAATTCGTATTGGTCAAGGTGTAGAGTTTGACTACGCTACAGTACATTGTATTGAAACATTACATGCGGAAGGTTATGAAGCAATCATCATTAATAACAATCCTGAAACGGTTTCTACGGATTTCTCAATTTCAGATAAGCTTTATTTTGAACCATTAACAACAGAAGATGTTATGCATGTCATTGATTTAGAACAACCAATTGGTGTCATTGTACAATTTGGGGGACAAACAGCCATCAATCTTGCTGACTCTTTATCAAAACATGGTGTAAAGATTTTAGGGACTTCTTTGGAATCTATCAACAAAGCAGAAGATCGTCATGAATTTGAAGCAATGTTAGAAAAATTAGAGATACCTCAACCAGTTGGTAAAACAGCAACAACAGTTGAAGGGGCTTTAGAAATCGCACATGAAATTTCCTATCCAGTTCTTGTTAGACCTTCTTATGTATTAGGTGGTAGAGCGATGGAAATCGTTCAAGATGATGAAGAATTGAAAAAGTATATGGCAACAGCAGTTAAAGAAATTTCACATGATTCTCCAATTCTAGTCGATCGTTATGTTTTAGGAAAAGAATGTGAAATTGATGCGATTGCGGATGGAAATGAAGTTTATATTCCTGGTGTTATGGAACATATTGAAAGAGCTGGTATTCACTCTGGTGACTCTATTTCTGTATATCCAACACAATCTTTATCTCAGAAAGTAAAAGATACGATTATTGATTATGCAATTCGTATTGGAAAAGGATTTGGTTTTATTGGTTTATATAACATTCAATTTATCGTTGATAAAGATGAAAAAGTATATGTATTAGAAGTAAATCCAAGATCTAGTAGAACAGTTCCTTTCTTATCTAAGATTACAGGTGTTCCAATGTGTACAGTTGCGACAAAAGCGGTATTAGGTGAATCGATTGCACAACAAGGTTATACACCTGGATATCATACAGAAGATGCTTCTAGAGTTTATGTGAAAGCTCCTGTATTCTCTTTTGCGAAGTTGAGAAGTGTAGATACTGTATTAGGTCCTGAAATGAAATCTACAGGTGAAGCACTTGGTGGTGATACAAGTTTAGAAAATGCATTGTATAAAGCATTAGTTGCCAGTGGTGTTAAGATTCCTATGTATGGTACGGTATTAATGACGATTGCGGATAGCGATAAAAATGAAGCGTTGAAGATTGCGAAAAGACTTTACGCAATTGGATATGGTATCTATGCGACATCTGGTACAGCTAAATTCTTAAATGAAAATGGATTGTTCGTACATGTAGCTGCGAAGATCAATGAAGAAGACGTAAAAGAAAATGTATTAGATATCATCCAACAAGGTAAAGTATCATTTGTTATCAACACAATGGAAGATAAGAATCGTGAAACAAGTTTAGATGGATTCTTGATTCGTAGAGTATCTGCAGAAAATAATATTTCTTGTATGACATCTTTAGATACAGCGGATGCATTATGTAGAGTATTAGAATCTAGAAGTTTTTCTATGATTTCAATGAATGAAATGGGGAAATGATGAAAACAGATATCGCTAAAATATTAAAAAATGAATGTATTGGAAAAGATGTCTATCAAATGACGCTACAAACTACGATTGCTAAAGAAGTATCTTGTGGACAATTTGTGGAAGTAGAAGTTCCAGGATTCTTTTTAAGAAGACCAATTTCTGTATGTGAAGTCAAAGATGATGAAACAATTGTTTTGGTATATAAAGTTGTAGGGCAAGGAACGGGATACATGTCTCAAATGAAAGAAGAAACGGTTTCTTTATTTGGACCATGTGGAAATGGTTTTCCAGTTGAAGAGAAAGAAGTTCTATTAATCGGAGGCGGTGTAGGTGTTCCACCATTGTTAGAAACTGCAAAACAATACAAAAAAAAGAATCAAAAAATAACAGTTGTATTAGGCTTTAATACAAAACAAGATGTTATCTTATTAGATGCTTTTCAAGAAATTACAAATCAAGTTTATATTGCGACAATGGATGGTAGTGTTGGAACAAAAGGTACTGTATTGGATGCAATCAATGAAAATCAAATTGATTGTCAGTATGTATTATCTTGTGGACCTTTACCGATGTTGAAAGCAATAAATGAACAATACACAGATGGATGTATCTCTTTAGAAGCAAGAATGGCTTGTGGTATGGGAGCGTGCATGGGATGCGTAGTAAAAGATCAAGAAGGAAATAGTTTGCGCGTTTGTAAAGATGGACCTGTATTTCCGATTGGAAAGGTGGTGTTGTAATGGATTTATCAGTTCAATTACCTGGTTTAAATTTAAAGAATCCAATCATTCCAGCTTCTGGATGTTTTGGATATGGTAGAGAATTTGCCCAATTGTATGATTTATCTTTATTAGGTGGAATCGCAATCAAATCCGCAACACCAGTAGAACGTTTCGGAAATCCTACACCACGTATTGCGGAAACACCAAGTGGTATGTTGAACGCAATAGGATTACAGAATCATGGCGTTGATTATATCATTGAACAAGAATTACCATTTTTGGCACAATTTGATACAGAAATCATTGCCAATGTTGCGGGTAGTACAGAAGAAGATTATGTAACTGTCATTGAAAAGATGAATGATCAACCTGTTGTGAAAGCATTTGAATTAAATATTTCTTGTCCAAATGTAAAACATGGTGGTATGGGACTAGGAACTGATCCTGAATTAGCGAAACATATTACGCAAATGTGTAAAGCTGTTTCAAAAAAACCAATTTATGTCAAATTATCACCGAACGTTACAAATATCGTTTCTATCGCAAAAGCAGTAGAAGAAGGTGGGGCAGATGGACTTGTCATGATCAATACATTATTAGGAATGCGTATTGATTTGAAAACTGGTAAACCAGTTCTAGCCAATACGACGGGTGGATTGAGTGGTCCAGCAGTTAAACCAGTAGGTATTCGTTGCGTTTATCAATGCGCAAAAGAAGTGAAGATTCCTATTATTGGAGTTGGTGGTATTTCTAGTAGTGAAGATGTTTTAGAATATCTTTATGCTGGTGCGAGTGCTGTCGAAGTTGGCGCAGCAAACTTTAAAGATCCATTTATTTGTAAAACAATCATTGAAGATTTACCAAAAACATTAGAAAAATATAGATTAAATTCATTGCAAGAAGCAATTGGAAGGAGTTTAAAATGAGTAAAACAATTATTGCGTTAGATTTTTCAAACAAAGAACAAGTTTTAGAATTTTTAAAACAATTTGATGAACCAGTTTATGTGAAAATTGGAATGGAATTAACATATGCATGTGGTTTGGATATTGTAAAAGAAGTAAAGAAAATGGGACATAAGATTTTCTTAGATCTTAAATTACACGATATTCCAAATACTGTTAAAGGTGGCATGAAAAATCTTGCCAAACTAGGTGTAGATATCGTGAATTGCCATTGTGGTGGTGGCATTGAAATGATGAAAGCCGCAAAAGAAGGTATTTTAGAAGGAACACCTGCTGGACAACAACCTGCAAAATTAATTGGTGTTACAGTATTAACAAGTACATCAAAAGAGGCAATGAACAATGAATTAGGCATTGAAGGAGAAGTCATCGATACGGTTATTCATTATGCAAAGAACGCAAAAGAAGCTGGCTTGGATGGCGTTGTATGTTCTGTTCATGAAGCAAAGGCAATTCATGAAGCTTGTGGTGATGATTTCTTAACAGTAACTCCAGGAATTCGTTTAGCTGGAAATTCTGTAGATGATCAAAAACGTGTCGCTACACCAGAATACGCAAAAGAACAAGGTTGCGATATGATCGTTGTTGGTAGAAGCATCACAAAGAGTGATGATCCAAAGAAAACATATGAAATGATTGAAGAGGCAATGAACTAATGGAACAGTATAAAAAAGAATTTGTTGAATTCATGTTATCTTGTAATGCGTTAAAGTTTGGAGATTTCACTTTGAAATCTGGCAGAAAATCTCCATTCTTTATGAATGCAGGTGCTTATGTAACAGGAAAACAATTGCATGATCTTGCTTGTTTTTACGCAAAAGCAATTCATGATCAATTTGGATTGGATTTTGATGTTTTATTTGGACCAGCATATAAAGGAATACCACTTAGCGTAGCTACTGCGATGGCAATCTATGAACTTTATGGAAAAGAAGTGCGTTATTGTTCTAATCGTAAAGAAGTGAAAGATCATGGAGATACTGGAATCTTGTTAGGATCTAAGTTACAAGATGGGGATAGAGTTATCATGATTGAAGATGTAACAACATCTGGTAAATCAATGGAAGAAACAGTTCCTATTGTTAGAGCACAAGCAAATGTTGATATTAAAGGTTTGATCGTTTCTTTGAATCGTAATGAAAAGGGTAAATCTAACAAAACTGCATTGAAAGAAGTGAGCGAATTATATGGCTTTCCTACAGCTGCAATCGTTTCGATGCCTGAAGTTGTTGAAATCTTGAAAGAAGAAAACAAATTAGATGAGGAACTTCTTTCTAGAATCAACGCATATTATGAAGAATATGGAGCAACTGAATAAATAAAATTCTGATTTTGATAAAAA
>CAVLCI010000006.1:0-53151 GCA_963661415.1 Bifidobacteriaceae bacterium
TGGTACAAAAAAGTCTGCGAATCTAACGGTGCAGATTTAGACTAAAATAATTAAATAATTTAGACATTGATACAACGAACAAAAAAGTTCAAAGGATTTTATCTTTTGGACTTTTTGTATAAAATTAATTCGTGAAAAAAAGAAAATGCTTATAACAATTGTGATTGGCTTATTCATTAGATTGTTAGGTGGAAGTTGTTTCTGTACTTCAGATTATTGGGAATGAATTTCGTGATTTTATTCTTGTGTGATTTTAATGGTTGTATCGCTACAATTGATGTACAAACACAATAGGAAGAAACAGTACAATATACAAAGATGGTAATGGAATATGGTAGATGATGTATTAGAAGGATTGAATGAAGAACAAATAGAAGCAGTTACAACAACAGAAGGGTATATTCGTGTTATTGCGGGAGCAGGTTCTGGTAAAACACGTGCTTTAACGCATCGTTTTGCCTATCTTGTAAATGATCTTGGTATACGACCAGGGAATATATTATGTGTAACTTTTACGAATAAAGCTGCTTCAGAAATGAAAGAAAGAATTCATCAATTAACAGATGATAATGATACTGGATTTGTTTGTACATTCCATTCTTTTTGTGTATCCATCTTACAAGAAGATTCTCATGCAATCCAATATCCAAAATCATTTCTTGTGTTAGATAACGCAGATATTGACGCAATGTTAAAGATTATCTATGAAGAAAGAAATCTCACACTCAGAGATAAAACATTCTCAAACGCAAGAGATATGTTTGAAATGAAAAAGTGTGTAGAAGAACCAACTTACTACAAATATCTCATACAAATGTCAATTGAAGAATTACATCAGAAATATTTAGAATCTACAAAATTAGATGATATTTTATTCTATGGTTATTTATACCAACAAAAGAAATGTTTTGCGTTGGATTACAATGATTTAATATTTTTAACACTTTATATCTTTCAAGAATTTCCACAAATACAATTGAAGTGGCAAAAAAGATTACAGTATATCATGGTGGATGAATTCCAAGATATCGATCCACCACAATATGAACTTATGAAAAGTTTATGTGGATATCATCAAAACTTATTTGTAGTGGGTGATCCAGATCAAACGATTTATACATGGCGTGGAGCGAGTATTAATTCTATCTTACATTTTGATAAACAATTTCCGGGTGTAAAAACAATCATGTTGATGAAGAATTATCGTTCTACACCAGAAATATTAGATGTCGCAAATTCTTTGATTTCAAAAAATACAAATCGCATGAAAAAAGATTTATTACCTGTTTTAAATCACAGCTCTAAAGTATTGGCTCATCATGCAGATAATCCTAGACAAGAAACAAAATGGATCTTAAAAGAAATTCAAAGATTGATAGATGCTGGAAATCGTTATGGTGATATTACCATTTTATATCGTGCACATTACGTAACGCGTGTCATTGAAGAAGAATTCATCAAAGAAAAAATCCCATATATGATATCTTCTGGTGTGCAATTCTTTGAGAGAATGGAAATTAAAGATGCGCTTTCGTATCTTAGATTAATTGCGTACAAAGATGATCTATCTTTTATGAGAATTGCCAATGTTCCAAAAAGAAATCTTGGACAAAAAAGAATGAAGTTTCTTAGAGAATATGCAGATCAACATCATTTGTCTTTATATGAATCTTTAAGACAAAACTTAGAAGACCCACTATTCAAAAACACCAAAGCAACTCCTTTCATTCAAATGATTGATTCTTATACAAATCATATGAATGAAAAACCAGTATCTGAATTATTAACAGATGTATTAGATCAATCTGGTTATGAAGAACTATTAAGAACAGAAGGTTCGCAAGAAAGACTCGATGATCTTGCGGAATTAAAACAATCTATCTATGAATGGGAAACCACAGTCGGAGAAGAAGTGGATTTATTATCTTATTTGAAACATATCGCTTTATTTACTAATGCAGATGTTGCGATAAAAACAGATCGGGTTAGATTGATGACAATTCATGCCGCAAAAGGATTACAGTTTCCATATGTATTTTTAGTGCAACTTGTTGAAGGAATCTTTCCTTCTAGAAAAATACGAACAATGGAAGGAATGGAAGAAGAAAGAAGACTCGCTTTTGTGGCTATGACACGTGCAGAAAAAGGCTTGTATCTTACAGACTCAGGTGGAAGAAATATAGGTGATACTTCTAGATTCCCATCTCGATTCTTATTTGATATTGATCCAACACTTTTAGAATATACACAACAACCAAGTGCAGAATCCATTCAAAAAGCATTGGATAACATAGAAAGAATCAATCGTAGTTTTATACCAGCGGCTTCAGAACTTCAATTCAAAGAAGGAGATCGAGTTAGACATCGCGTATTTGGGGATGGCAGTGTTGAAAAGATTGACTATGATGAAGAAGCAATCATCATCTTATTTGATTCTATGCAGACACCACGAGCTATTGCCTTGCGCGCCGCAAAGAAACTTGAAAAGATTCAAGATAAACCTGAAAGATATTCTTAAAGAGTGATAATAATTATCACTCTTTTTTGAAATGTGCTAATAGTTGAAAATGCTTTAAAATACGCCAAAAAACAAAGACATCGAAAAATAAATTCAAAAAAAATCAAAAAAATTAGCACTCTACTGTTGACTCTGCTAAATAAATGAGTATAGTAATACTTGTAAGACGAAAGGGTCTTAGAAAAGAGGTAAATATATGAGATATTTAGATCGTAGAAACGCAAATTTATTTGATGACATGTTTGATGATATGTTTAGAGCACCAGTTATGGGCAACACACAGTTGATGAAAACAGACATTCATGAAAAGGATGGAAAGTACATCCTAGACATTGAAGTTCCTGGTGTAAAGAAAGAAGATGTTAAGATTTCTCTTTACAATGGCAACTTAACAATTTCTGTTGAACACAACGAAACAAATGAAGAAAAAGACGCAAAAGGAAGAGTTATCCGTCAAGAAAGATACAATGGTTCTTGTAGCAGAACATTCTATGTATCCGATGCAATCAAAGATTCTGACATTCATGCTTCCTTCAATAATGGTATGTTAACAATCGCATTACCAACAGAAGCTCAGAAGGAAGAAGAAACAAAGAAATATATTGACATTGCTTAATCGTATTTTCCCCCTTACTAGAGTCTATGTAGAAATACATAGGCTTTTTTTGTTGCCTTATCCTGGAAATGAATCTAAGTGGACATCTATATCATTAAGTGCAATAAGAGAGAAAACTATTATGAAATGTAATATATGTGGAAATGAAATGTTAGAAGGTGCTCTTGGAGTTGGATCTGGAGAGTGTTTTTGAATGCCTAAATATTTTCCACTTTCTAATATGTTCCGTTTGAAATTCACTAAACACCGTTAAATTCCTAAAGAATTAGTAATGTTGAAACATGATCACTATTTTTTGGAAACAAATCAAGAATAAAAGCGTATCGTTGTGAACATTGCCAAGCCATCATTCTTTTGGAAAATGATTTAGAATACGAAGACAAGAATTTATACCTATAATATAAGCAGAGGCTAAACCTCTGCTTTCTTACAACAAGTGAATATGATTCTTTTCACATTCTTTGATCATTTCATCAGGCCAAATACTTGCTTGAACTTCACCTACATGTGCTTTATTTAATAACAACATACATAATCTTGATTGTCCAATGCCGCCACCAATTGTATAAGGGAGTTCTTTGTTTTGGATCATTTGATGATAAGGTAATGTTAATCTGCCTTCACAATGTGCATCTTTACATTGGGAAACGATCGAATCTTCATCTACACGGATTCCCATAGAAGATATTTCAAGTGCACGATTTAATGCAGGTAACCAAAATAATAAATCTCCATTTAGATTCCAATCATCATAGTCTGGTGCTCTACCATCATGTGGTTTTCCGCTTCTTTGTAATGGATGACCAATCTTTTTGATGAACACACATTTGTGTTCTCTTGTGATTGCGTTTTCTCGATCTTTGACAGATAAATCTGGATAACGATTTTCTAGTTCTTGAGAAGTAATGAAATATACATCATCTGCAAGATGACAAACTGCTTGTGGATATTTATACCAAACTTCATGTTCCATGTGTTTGATGACTTTAAAGATTTGTCTAACAGTTTCTTCTAAAACTTCTTCACATCTTTCTTCCTTTGTGATGATCTTTTCCCAATCCCATTGATCGACATAAACAGAATGAAGATTATCGACTTGTTCATCTCTTCGGATGGCATTCATATTTGTGTATAAACCTTCATGTTCATGAAAACCATATTTCTTTAATGCATATCGTTTCCATTTTGCGAGTGATTGAACGACTTCAATTTTTTGGTCTGGTAATTCTTGAATATCAAAACTAACAGGTCTTTCAATTCCGTTTAAATTATCATTTAAACCAGAAGCTTTGGTTACAAATAATGGTGCAGAAATTCTTAAAAGATTCATTTCTTTTCCAAATTCTCTTTGAAATGTATCACGAATATATTTGATTGCTTCTTGTGTTTCCATGACACTTAATACTGGATCATAGTTTTCTGGTGTAATTAATTTCATAACATATCCCTCTTTTGTTAATCATTATAACAATTTGTGCAAAATCATTGAATAAATCCTTTGTTTTCGTAAAATAAAAATGAAAGTAGAGAATTTATATGACAAGATTAGATATCGCAATTATTGGGAGTGGTCCTGCTGGTTTAGAAGCAGCATTGACAGCGAAAAATAGAAATAAAACAATTCAAGTATTTGGCTCTAAAAATTTATCAAACAAGATGCAAGTGATTGATCATCCTATTACGAATTATTTAGGATTATCCAATGTTACAGGAAAACAAATGGCTGAAGTGTTCTTAAAACAATTGGAAGAAGCACAGATTGAAATTGCAGAGTTAAAAGTTACAACGGTATATTCTATGGGCGATTATTTTAGCTTGCAGTTATCAAACAATGAAATGATAGAAGCAGAAACTGTTATTTTAGCCAGTGGTGTTGTAGCGGGAAAACCTTACACAGGTGAAAGTGAATTTTTAGGTAGAGGGGTATCCTATTGTGCGACTTGTGATGCGCCACTTTATAAAGGAAAGAATGTTATTGTGATTGGTGGATCTAGTGAAGAAGAAACAGAAGCAGAGTTTCTAGCGGAAGTATGTAATGAAGTAAAGTATATTCCACTCTATCATGGTGATATTCAATTTACACATGACAATATAACGATCGTTCATGAAAGACCGATAGAAATTAAAGGTGCGATGAAAGCCAATACTCTTGTAACAGATCAAAATGAATATCCAATGGATTGTGTATTTGTATTGCGTGCAGCACAATTTCCATCTCAATTAGTACCTGGTCTAACAACAGAAGGAAATGCAGTGAAAGTAGATCGAGAAATGAAAACAAATATCCCTGGTTTGTTTGCGGCAGGTGATATTGTTGGATTACCATATCAATTTATAAAATCTGCAGGTGAAGGAAATATAGCTGCTATTTCAGCCGCATCCTATATTGATACAAAAAGAAGAAAAAACAAAGGCGAATAAACGAGTGTTTATTCACCTTTTTAAAAGCTAATTTTTAAATTTCATTGTTTTATGAATCAAGATGATTGATACAAATGTTGTGATACATTCACTGACCCAAAAAGCATGCCATACACCAACTGCCCCTAAAACTCTAGAGAAGATATACGCAAGTGGAAGAATACAAACGATATATCTTAATAAAGAAATGATCAAAGATCCATTTCCATTTCCCAATCCTTCTAATACACCACAAACAATGACAGAAACAGAAGATACCAAGAAACCACAACTAATGATACGCAATGCTTGTTGACCAGTTGTAATTGTATTTGTGTTTGTTGTAAATAACATCATCAACTCTTCTGAGAATGTCATACAAATAAATGTACCAATTGTCATAATGATGATTGCTAAAATCAATGAAACACGAAATATTTGATGTACTCTTTTATATTCTCCAGCACCATAATTATAACCAATGAGTGGACGAATTCCTTGTACGATACCATTGACTGTTAAATAGATGAATGTTTGTAATTTATAATAAATTCCTAATATTAATACATACATATCTGAAAATTCAGCTAAGATACCATTTAAAACAGTAATCATAATGGAAGATAAAGATAAATTTAACATTGATGGAATACTCACACTATAGATTCTCTTACATATGGAAGCATCAAACATATCTTTTGATAAATGAATTTTTAAATTTAAACCATTACGACAATACACAAAGATATAGATGATAAAAGATACAACTTGTCCAATACCAGTCGCTAAAGCAGCACCCGCAATTCCCATCGCAGGAAAACCAATTCCAAATATCATCATTGGATCAAGTATGATATTTGTGATACAACCACCTAACATCGCAATCATAGAAATTGTCATTTTTCCTTCAGCTTGGAATATTTTTTCAAATGCGATATAAACACAATTTGGGAATGTAAATAAAAATACAATTGTTCCATAAGTAATTCCATTCTGAATCACTTCTTGATTGGAAGTAAATAAACTTAAAAATGGTTCTAAACATAAAATACAAAGAATCGTTAATATGATCGCATGAACAATAGATAAAAAGATACCTAATGAAACAGTCTTATTTGCCTTATCATGATTATTCGCTCCTAAAAAGAAAGCCGCAATCGCATTAACACCAATGCCATGGCCTACCGCAACAGCAGTTACAATTAACTGTAAAGGATATACCAAAGACAAAGCTGTCATCGCATTCTCAGATATTTGTGCCACAAAATAACTATCTACAATGTTATATAAAGAATTTACCAACATTCCTAATACCATTGGTAATGACATTGATACAACAAGTGGTAATATCTTTTTTTCTTTCATATATGTTTGTTCCATACACACCTCCACAAAAAAATCGCCACATAGATATGTGACGAAAAGTGGGAATATTCCCAGGAAAAGTTCACACTAAGTT
Source organism: Bifidobacteriaceae bacterium (assembly GCA_963661415.1). Lineage (GTDB taxonomy): Bacteria > Bacillota_I > Bacilli_A > Erysipelotrichales > Erysipelotrichaceae > Bulleidia. The sequence continues at coordinate 6,994 of CAVLCI010000006.1, forward strand.
TTAGCTGAGAGATATTACAATAGTTTCTATAAAATGTCAAAAGTTCGATATAATCATTTCATGAAGAAAATACCATCATACATTCAAATCTATCAACAAATATCAGATTCTATCATTCATGGTTTCTATGCCTATGGTAAAAAAATACCATCCAAAAGACAAACCGCACTAGAAAATCATTGTAGTGTGATTACCGTAGAACATGCATATGAATTATTAATGGATGAAGGTTATATTGAATCGAGACAAAGAAGTGGATATTTTGTTTGTTATAAAGTTGGAGATTTGTATGAAACAAGGATAGAAGAAAAAGAATTATCGATTACAAATAATGGAGAAGAAGTTTTTCCTGCAAGTGTATTCGCAAAGGCAAGTCGAAAAGTATTATCCATGATGAATAATCAACTGCCTTCTAGAAGTGAAGGAAAAGGCAATCTTTATTTTAGAGAGGCCATTAGTCAATACTTAGCTAGAAGTAGAGGACTTATCGTTGATCCAGAACAAATCATTATTGGTGCAGGAAGTGAATACTTATATTCTTTGGTCGTTGATTTATTAGGGCGTAGTAAGATTTATGGAATTGAATCTCCTTCCTATGAAAAGATACGTGCAATCTATCGGGCAAGTGGAGTTAAAGTAGATGCGTTAAAATTAGGGAAAAATGGAATTTTATCTTCAGAGTTGGAACGTACACCCGCTTCAGTTTTACATGTTACGCCATATCATTCTTTTCCTACTGGTTCTACAACCGATGCATCCAAAAGAAGAGAATATATTCAATGGGCAATGGAAACAAATTCATATATTGTAGAAGATGATTATGAATCAGAATTTACACAATCTTTGAAACCACAAGAGACTTTATTTTCATTAAATTCAAAAAAAGTCATTTATTTGAATACTTTCACAAAAACTATCTCGTCATCTGTACGAATTGGTTATATGATATTACCAAGAGATTTATTAAAAGTTTATGAACAAACACAATCATTTCGTTCTTGTACTGTAAGTGAATTTATGCAGTTAATTGTTTGTGAACTCTTAAATAATGGATCATTTGAAAGAAATTTAAATAAAATTCGTAGAAAGAGAAGTTATGCAAAAGATTGAAGATGTCTATTTCATAGACAAAAATAATGCACCACAACCCCACACAATTATTGAAAATCCAACTTATTACAAAAATGGATATAGAATTACCCATTTTTCTATGGGCGCAGGAACTACTGCAGCACCAGTTCGCTATCATCATTTAGGTGTGTATTCTTGTAGCTTAGGACAAGTTTATATTCAAGTATATGAAAAACATAAACCCGTCAAAGAAATTACATTAAAACCAGGTGAATTCTGGTTAAGACCAGCGCACACATTATGTGGATGGTATGCAAAGGAAGATACTGTATTCACGATCATTTCAATGCGTTATACCGCAAATCTATTACCACCAGCAGAGATAGGTGGTATTTGTTGTATCGATGAATTACCAGATTTAGAAGAAAACACATTCAAACAAACACGAATCGTAGATGATGAATTTTTTAAATTGGATTTTTTACAAATAGGTAAAAATTATCAGTATGAAATAGATGAAAGATCAAGTACATTTGTAACAATCATCAAAGGTGATGGTTTATTTCATTATCACAATAAAACATTTCATTTATTTCCAGAACAAGCATTTCATTCCTATGGAGATGAAAGCACAACAATTACAACAGAAACAGGTTTTAAAGCTTTACAACTGTTTTTTAAAGATGTGAATTCCCACAACTAACTTGCATTCGTTGGTTGATGAGTTATCTTTGTGATTCATTCAATTAACATACCAAAATTTGTTAAAAAAAGTTTAAAAGTAAAGTGATACTTTCTTTACAATTTGCTTGTTTTCTACTAACATAATAGCGTAATTGAACTGTAGTATTTATTGTGTATCAAGGAAGGAAAACAAGAATGAAAAAAATTGCTTTAGCTTTGAGAACAACAAATAGAAACTCACATGTAGATACTTGGAAACTATCTAAGAGAGACTGCGGTATCAAACTATTTAAATAACTTTTTCACAGCTGATGGATAGAGTCCGTTAGCTGTTTTTGATTGTAGGAGGAAAAATCATGAAAAAAGTCGCAATTGTTATGGGAAGTGATTCCGATGCACCAGTTATGGCAAAAGCAGTGAAAGTATTAGAAGGATATGGTATTCCTTATGAAGCACATGTTTATTCTGCACATCGTACACCAGAAAAAGCTGCTGAATTCGCTAAAAACGCAAAAGAAAATGGATTTGGTGTCATTATCGCAGGTGCAGGAATGGCTGCAGCGTTAGCAGGCGTACTAGCCGCAAACACAACATTACCAGTCATTGGTGTTCCTTTAAAATCTGCTGTATTAGAAGGAACAGATGCATTACTTGCGACGGTCATGATGCCTAGTGGAATTCCAGTGGCTACAGTCGCAATCGATGGTAGTAAAAATGCGGCATATCTAGCTGCAGAAATTATTGCAGTCAGTGATGAACAACTCGCAGAAAAGATTGCGGAAGATCGTAAGAAACAAAGTGAAGCAGTGCTAGAAAAAGATGCACAATTAATGAATAAATTAAAGGAGCTATAAGATGGAAAAGAGTTATTCAAACGCTTATAAAGAAGCAGGTGTTGATGTTACAGCGGGTTATGAATCTGTTGAACTCATCAAAAAAGATGTACAACGAACAACGATTCCTGGTGTATTAGGTGGCATTGGTGGTTTTGGAGGACTCTTCGCTCCTGACTTAAAAGGATATGAAAAACCAGTGTTTATTTCTGGTACAGATGGTGTAGGTACAAAATTAAAACTTGCATTTTTAATGGATAAACATGACACGATTGGAATTGATTGTGTTGCGATGTGTGTTAATGATGTCATTTGTGCAGGTGCCAAACCATTATTCTTCTTAGATTACATTGCTTGTGGAAAAAACATTCCAGAAAAGATTGCGACAATCGTAAAAGGTATCGCTGATGGATGCGTAGAAAGTGGTTGTGCTTTAGTTGGTGGAGAAACTGCAGAACATCCTGGTATGATGCCAGAAGAAGAATATGATTTAGCTGGTTTTACAGTTGGTATCGTAGATGAAAAGAAAATCTTAGATAAGAAGAATGTAAAGAGTGGAGATGTCATTGTTGGACTTGCTTCAACAGGTGTACATTCAAATGGATTCTCTTTGGTTAGAAAAGTATTTGATATTGATAATGCAGATGTTCTTTCTCAATATAAAGATGAATTAAATGGTAAGACATTAGGAGAAGCATTATTAGAACCAACACAATTATATGTCAAACCAATTTTAAAACTCTTAGAAGAAGTTGATGTACATTCTATTTCTCATATTACAGGTGGTGGTTTCTATGAAAACTTACCTCGTGCATATGGAGAAAACTTGAATGCAAATATTCAAAAGGGTTCTTGGGAAGTATTGCCAATTTTCAAACTCATTCAAGAAAAAGGAAATATTTCTGAACATGATATGTTCAATACTTATAACATGGGTATTGGTATGGCAGTCATTGTTGATAAGAATGACGTTGAAAAAACAATTTCTGTTTTAAAAGAAACAGGTATCAAGGCAACTGTTATTGGGCAAATGAGTGAAGGTGATCACTCCGTGGTAATCCAATGAGCAAGATTGCGGTAATGGTATCTGGTGGTGGTACCAATCTACAAGCTTTGATTGATGCGCAAAAAGCAGGAAAGATTCCACATGGAAAGATTTCTTTAGTGATTGCTTCTAATGATTCAGCATATGCATTACAACGTGCTGCACAAAATAATATTGAAAGTGTTGTTGTAAAAAGAAAAGATTATGACAATCAAGATGCATTTGATCAGGCAATCGTTGCGGTATTAAAAGAACATGAAATTGATATGGTTGTTCTTGCGGGATACTTAAGTATTTTAGGTATAACTGTAATACAAGCATATCGTGATCGTATCATTAACATTCATCCATCCTTGATTCCTTCTTTCTGTGGAAAAGGTTTCTATGGATTGAAAGTACATGAAGCTGCATTACAAAGAGGTGTTAAAGTGACAGGAGCGACTGTCCATCTTGTTAATGAAATTCCAGATGGTGGAAGAATCTTAAAACAAAAAGCAGTTTATATAGAAGATGGTGATACACCAGAAATCTTACAAAGAAGAGTTATGGAACAAGCAGAATGGATCTTATTACCAGAAGCATGTGAAGAACTCGCCCAACAATTAGATGAAGGAGAATGAAATGACAGTAGATTTAATTGATTATTTAAAAAATAACGAATATCCAGGACGTGGTATCGCAATTGGTAGAACACCATGTGGAAGAAATCTTCGTATTGCGTATTGGATCATGGGTAGAAGTTCTAATTCTAGAAATAGAGTTTTTACAGAAACTGAAGATGGTATTAAAACAGAAGCTTTTGATCCAGCAAAGTTAGAAGATCCATCTTTGATCATTTATCATCCTGTTAGAAAATTAGGAAAACAAACAATTGTTACAAATGGGGATCAAACAGATACGATTTGGAATGCATTAAAAGAAGGGAAAAGCTTTGAAGATGCATTACGCACAAGAACATTTGAACCAGATGGACCTAACTGGACACCACGTATTTCTGCACTTGTTGAAGGAGCAGGATATAAGATGTCTATCCTCAAAAGCTTAAACGCAGAAGGTAGTGCAGTAGGACGTTATTTCTTTGATTATACAGAAGAAGAAAATGGATTTGGTCATTTGATTACAACTTATAAGACAAATGGTAATCCAATTCCATCATTTGAAGGAGAACCAATCAAGTGGGAAATGGTTCATGAAAAATTTGATTTATGGGCACCACATGTTTGGGAAGCATTAAATGAAGAAAATAAAGTTTCTTTATATACATGTCATATGAATATTGAAACTGGTGAAACACAAGTACAAATCTTTAATAAAAATAAGTAAGGAGAAAACATGTCTAAAGAACTTGCATTAAAGTATGGTTGTAATCCAAACCAAAAACCATCACGTATTTATATGGAAGAAGGAGAACTTCCAGTTACAGTTGTTAATGGAAAACCAGGCTATATTAATTTCTTAGATGCTTTGAATAGTTGGCAACTTGTTAAAGAATTAAAAGAAGCAACAGGTCTACCAGCAGCCGCATCCTTTAAGCACGTTTCTCCTGCAGGAGCAGCGGTTGGTTTACCATTAACAGAAACAGATCGTAAGATCTATTTTGTAGATGATACAGAATTATCACCAATTGCTTGTGCGTATGTAAGAGCACGTGGTGCAGATCGTATGTCTTCTTATGGAGATTGGGCTGCATTGAGTGATGTATGTGATGCAGATACTGCACGTTTATTAAAGAAGGAAGTATCTGATGGTGTGATTGCGCCAGGTTATACAGAAGAAGCTTTAGAAATCTTAAGACAAAAGAAAAAAGGAAACTATAATGTTGTTCAAATCGATCCTAATTATGTACCAAATGAAATTGAACATAAACAAGTATTTGGTATCACTTTTGAACAAGGAAGAAATAACATCAAAATCGATGAATCTTTACTAACAAATATCGTTAGTGAAAATAAAAACCTTCCAGAAAACGCAAAAAGAGATTTGATCATCGCATTGATTGCATTGAAATATACACAATCTAATTCTGTTGCGTATGCCAAAGATGGACAATGTATCGGTATTGGTGCAGGACAACAATCACGTGTACATTGTGTAAGACTTGCAGGTAATAAGGCAGATAATTGGTGGTTAAGACAAAATCCAAAAGTATTAGCTTTACCATTTAAAGAAGGTATTCGTAGAGCAGATCGTGATAATACAATTGATGTTTATATTTCTGATGAATATGAAGATGTATTAAGAGATGGAACTTGGGAAAACTTCTTCACTAAAAAACCAGAAGTTCTTACAAAAGAAGAAAAGAAGGAATGGTTAACACAATTGAATGGTGTTTCTTTAGCTTCCGATGCATTCTTCCCATTTGGAGATAATATTGAAAGAGCACATAAGAGTGGTGTGGAATATATTGTTGAACCAGGTGGTTCTATTCGTGATGATAATGTTATTGATACATGTAATCGTTATAACATGACATTAGCGTTCAATGGTGTACGTTTGTTCCATCATTAATAAGAGGTAAAACAAATGAAATTATTAGTTGTAGGATCTGGTGGAAGAGAACACGCAGTCATCCGTAAATTAAAAGAAAATAAAGAAATTGAAAAGATTTGGTGTGCACCTGGTAATGGTGGAATTTCTGCAGATGCAGAATGTGTTGATATCAAAGCGACTGATAAAGAAAACATGGTGAAATTCGCCAAAGAAAACGCTGTGGATTTTTGTATTGTAACACCAGATGATCCTTTAGCTTTAGGAATGGTAGATGATATGGAAGCACAAGGCATTCCATGTTTTGGACCTTGTAAAGATGCCGCAATCATTGAGGCAAGTAAAGCATTCTCTAAGGATTTGATGCAGAAATATCATATTCCAACAGCAGATTATCAAACATTTGATGATGCGAAGATAGCATTGCACTATATTGAAGAAAAAAATACATTTCCTGTTGTTATTAAGGCAGATGGATTAGCACTAGGTAAAGGTGTATTGATTTGTGAAACATTAGATGACGCCAAAACAGCATTGCGTGAAATGATGATTGAACACATCTTTGGTCAATCAGGAAATAAAGTCGTTGTAGAAGAATTTATGACAGGTCCAGAAGTATCTGTATTAGCATTTACAGATGGAAATGTTGTTAAACCAATGATTTCTTCTATGGACCATAAAAGAGTCAATGATAATGATGAAGGATTAAATACAGGTGGTATGGGTACGATTGCACCATCTCCATATTACACAGAAGAGATTGCTCGTACTTGTATGGAAACAATCTTCTTACCAACAATCAAAGCGTTGAAAGAAGAAGGCAGAACATTTAAAGGTTGTTTATATTTTGGTTTGATGTTAACACCAAATGGACCTAAGGTCGTTGAATACAATTGTCGTTTTGGAGATCCAGAAACACAAGTTGTATTACCACTATTAGAATCTGATCTATATACAATCATGCGTGCATGTCATGATGGAACACTTGCTGATGTAGATGTGAAGTGGAGCGAGGAAGCTTGTGCATGTGTTGTTGAAGCTAGTGGTGGATATCCTGTGAAATATGAAAAGGGATTTGAAATCTATGGATTAGATGAAAATGGCCAACATGATGGTGTTGTCATTTATCATGCAGGTACAAAAAAAGAAAATGGGAAGTACTATACAAATGGTGGCCGTGTGTTAGGCATTACTGCTAAGGGTGTAGATTTACAAGAAGCTTTGGATAAAGCATATGCTGCTGTTCAAGAAGTTGGATTTGAAAAGATGCATTATCGTAAAGATATTGGTAAAAAGTAAGGAGAGTATATGAGTGTATATCGTTGCTTTGTAGAAAAGAAAACACCATTCGCTACAGAAGCGCATGGAGTGAAAAGTGATTTAAAGATTGCGTTGATGAATGATGATGTGGAATCTGTTAGAGTCATCAATCGTTATGATATTGAAAATATTGATGAAGCAGACTACAAGATGGCAGAAAAGACAATTCTTTCAGAGCCACAAGTAGATACGTTATATGAAGAAGTAGCTCCTACTCCAGCAAGTGATGAATATGTACTTGCAGTAGAATATCTTCCGGGTCAATTTGATCAAAGAGCAGATTCTGCTTCTCAATGTATTCAACTTGCAACAATGAAACAAAAACCAGATGTTCGTAGTGCAAGACTTTATTACATCAAAGGGCAATTGACAGAAGATGATAAAGAAAAGATCAAGAAAACATTGATCAACCCAGTAGAAGCACGTGAAGCAAAATTAGAAAAACCTGAAACAATTAAACAAAACTATGAAAAACCAGAACTACCTGAAGTATTAAATGGTTTCATTGATTTAGATGAAGCTGGTTTAGAAAGTTTTAGACTAGAAAATGGTCTAGCAATGGATCTTGCGGATATTAAATTCTTACAAGATTACTTTAAGAATGAAGAAAAGAGAGATCCACGTATTACTGAAATTAAAGTCATTGATACATATTGGTCTGATCATTGCCGTCATACAACATTCAATACAATTATTAATGATGTTGATATTAAAGATCCTGAGATTCAAAAAGCATATGATGCATATTTAGATTTAAGAAAAGAAGTATATGCTGGAAAAACTGAAAAACCACTTTCTTTATGGGATCTAGCTACAATTGGTGTTAAAGCATTGAAGAAAGAAGGTAAGTTAAAAGGCTTAGATGAATCTGAAGAAATCAATGCTTGTTCTGTTAGAATCAAGGTAGATGTAGATGGAAAAGATGAAGATTGGTTATTGATGTTTAAGAATGAAACACATAACCATCCAACAGAAATTGAACCATTTGGTGGTGCTGCAACATGTCTTGGTGGTGCAATCCGTGATCCACTATCTGGTAGAAGTTATGTGTATCAAGCAATGCGTGTAACAGGTGCTGCGGATCCTCTAACACCAATTGAAGATACATTAGAAGGAAAGCTTCCACAAAGAAAAATCGTTACAACTGCAGCTGCTGGTTATTCTTCTTATGGTAACCAGATTGGTCTAGCAACAGGGCATGTTACAGAAATCTATCATCCTGGATATGTTGCGAAGAGAATGGAAGTAGGTGGCGTTATTGCGGCTGCTCCAAGTGAAAATGTTGTACGTGAAAGACCAGAAGCAGGAGATGTTGTCATCCTATTAGGTGGGAAAACAGGTAGAGATGGTTGCGGTGGTGCAACTGGCTCCTCTAAATCTCATAACGTTGAATCTTTAGCGAAAGATGGTGCTGAAGTACAAAAAGGTAATGCACCAGAAGAAAGAAAATTACAAAGATTATTCCGTAATCCAGAAGCTACAAAACTCATTAAAAGATGTAATGACTTTGGTGCAGGTGGTGTATCTGTTGCCATTGGTGAACTTGCAGATGGATTGCATATTGATTTAAATAAAGTACCTAAGAAATACGAAGGCCTTGATGGAACGGAACTTGCAATTTCAGAATCTCAAGAAAGAATGGCAGTAGTCGTTCGTAAAGAAGATGCTGAAAAATTCCAAAAACTTGCAGATAAAGAAAATCTAGAATCTACAGTTGTTGCGGAAGTAACAGATGAAGCAAGAATGATCATGTATCTAGATGGTGTAGATATTGTGAATATTTCTAGAGACTTCCTAAATACAAATGGTGCAAAGCGTTATACAAATGTAGAAGTAGAAAAACATGAAGACAAGAAGATCGTTCTTGAATCCAAACCAATGGTTGAAAGAATGAAAGAACTCGCAAGTGATCTCAATGTTTGTTCTCAAAAAGGTTTAGTGGAAAGATTTGATTCTACGATTGGAGCCTCCACAGTATTAATGCCATTTGGTGGAAAAACACAATTAACACCAGCACAAGCAATGTGTGCAAAGATTCCTGTATTAAACGCTGAAACAAATACAGCTTCCTTGATGTCTTGGGGATTTGATCCATATGATATGAGTGATAATCCATTTACAGGTGCACAAGAATCTGTCATTTCATCTATTTCTAAGATCGTCGCTGCAGGTGGTTCTTACCATCATGCATGGATGTCTTTCCAAGAATACTTTGGTCATATGTATACAGATCCAAAAAGATGGGGACAACCATTTTCAGCATTACTTGGAGCATTAAAAGCACAACAAGAATTAGAAATTGGAGCAATTGGTGGTAAAGATTCTATGTCTGGTACATTTGAAGACATTGATGTTCCACCTACATTAGTAGCTTTTGCGGTTTCTACATGTAAAGCAGATAAAGTTGTATCTACAGAATGGAAATCAGCAGGACACAATGTTTATGTTTTAAAACCATCTTATGATGCATATGGTAATCCAGATTGGCAAAGTGTTCGAAATACATTTGATCGTGTAGAGCAACTCATCAAAGATGATAAAGTATCTTCTATTTGGACACTTGAAAATGGTGGATGTGCAGAAGGTATCTTGAAGTGTGCTTTAGGAAATCGTATTGGTTTTGCGATTGATAGTGCTATTTCAAATGATGATTTGTTCCAAAAGTGCTATGGTGCATTTATGATTGAAACAGATCAAGTATTAGAAGATGCGCTTCTATTAGGAAAGACAATTGAAAACTATGAGCTTCTAACAAATGAAGGAATCATTTCTTTAGATGAATTACAAAAAGTATATGAAGATAAATTACAACCTGTATATCCATATACAAATGTAAATCCAGAAAAGAAAATTGAAGAAATCAATTATGATTCTAAAGAAGTGTTACATGCAAGTTATACAGTTGATAAGCCACATGTATTGATTCCAGTATTCCCTGGAACAAACTGTGAATGGGATACAGCACATGCATTCCAAAGAGCAGGCGCAGAAACAGAAATCTATGTCATTAAAAATCTAACAAGTGCTGCAATCGAACAAAGTGCAAATGAATTCGCAGAAAAGATTCATCAATCTCATATCATTGCGATTCCTGGAGGATTCTCAGGTGGTGATGAACCAGAAGGTTCCGCTAAATTTATCACAGCTTTCTTTAGAAATCCTAAAGTGAAAGAAGCAGTGACTGACTTATTAGATAATCGTGAAGGTTTGATGTGTGGTATCTGTAATGGTTTCCAGGCATTGATCAAGTTGGGTCTAGTTCCATATGGTAAGATCATTGATACAGATGAACATTGTCCAACATTAACATTTAATACAATTGGTAGACACCAATCTATGTTAGTAAGAACACGTATTGCGTCAAATAAATCGCCTTGGTTAAAACATACAAAACCATCAGAAATCCATACTGTTGCGATTTCTCATGGTGAAGGTAGATTTGTTGCGGAAGATGCAGTATTAAAACAACTCATTGAAAATGGACAAGTCGCAACACAATATGTAGATTTAGATGGTAAACCTACAAGTGATGTACGTTATAATCCAAATGATTCCTATTTGGCAATTGAAGGAATTACTTCACCAGATGGTAGAGTGTTCGGTAAGATGGGACATTCTGAAAGAAGTGGAGAAAATATGTATGTGAATATTCCGGATCAGAATCTAGAAGATGAAATCTTCAAGAGTGCGGTTGAATATTTCAAATAATCAACAAAAGGGTGTTGTATAAAAAAACAACATCCTTTTTATAAGAAAAGAAGAACAGATGCATAGCTCTAGTTCTTCTTTTTTTCTCCAATCCATTTTAATTCGTATTCACCTGTTACTTCTAGTGTTCCACCATTAGTTAAATCAATGGAATCTTCTGTTTCATAATAATCTTTAATTCTACCTAATGAATCTTTCACGTGCAATCCTGCATCATTCAATGCTTTGACTTGATAGATGCCAGGTCTTAAAGACTTAGGAATATCATAAACACCAGGTGTAATTCTTAATTCATTATCATTTTTGATATAGATAAGATGTTCATCTTTATGATTCTTTGCGGCATTTACTTTTTGATAGAAACGTTCTCTAATAAAGAATAGTTCAGCATTTTCAACTGTATAAGAGAATGTTTTTGTTGGTGTAACAACTTGAATCTTATCTTTGGAATTTGTATTACGTACAACATAGCCTAATCGATGACAGTTTACAATGTGTTCACTCATAAAGTAGACTGCAGCTTCTGTTTCATATAACATACCTTCAATTTTTACAGATTCTTTTTGATTTACAGCATCAGGAATGTTATTAATCGTATTCTTTCGGATTTCAACAATACTTCTAGGTGCATATTCATTTGGAATACTACTTGCTGAAACTCTAAGGTTAGCACGGATTGCGTTAATACAATGTTCACCTTCGTGTAAAAGAATCTTAGGTAATGGAAATAAGCGGGCGATAATATCTTCTGGCTTATTGGTTTCTAGATACGTATCCATGATCATATCTTTCATATGAGGTTGTGCTGTTACGATTCTTTGGAATATATCATATTTCATAGGTAAACCATAATCTTTTATGATTTCTCTACAATTCTTACATAAATAATGTCCATCAGATAATTTTTCTGGTCTATTAAATAATCCACCTGTTTGAGACAGACAGAAATCACATACTTTTTTTGCCATAAGAAATCTCCTTGCTTACGATATTATAACCGATAAACGAAAAATGGAGAAATAACATGCAAATTAATTTGAAGATTATAGGATAAATATAGTGAAATTGATTATTTGACACACACGGCTCTGTGGATTTGAAATTTTTTTGAAAAAAGTGTTGACATAAGAATGATAGTGAAGGTAATATATACGGGCTTAGTGAGTTTTGGCTTTACCATGTCGTGAAGCCAAAAAATAAGACTAAGAATGACGCACACGGAATCGTGTGCATGAGCGAAAGGAGAAAGAAAATGCCAACAATAAACCAGTTAGTACGCAAAGGCCGCACTGATAAAGTTTACAAGTCAAAGTCCCCTGCATTAAACAGAGGATTCAACAGTTTGAAAAAGAAACCTACAAATTTGAGCAGCCCTCAAAAGAGAGGTGTTTGTACTCGTGTAGGTACAATGACTCCTAAGAAGCCAAACTCTGCATTAAGAAAGTATGCCCGTGTAAGACTATCCAATGGTATGGAAGTTACAGCATATATTCCTGGTGTAGGACATAACTTACAGGAACACTCCGTAGTTATGATCAGAGGTGGCCGTGTTAAGGATCTACCAGGTGTTCGTTACCACATCATCAGAGGTACATTAGATTGTGCTGGTGTTAACGAAAGAAATCAGTCCCGTTCATTATACGGTGCTAAGAAGCCTAAGAAGTAAGAGATAGAGAGGAGAAATTAATATGCCAAGAAAAGGTTATGTAGCAAAGCGTGACGTATTACCAGATCCAATCTATAACTCAAAGTTAGTTACAAAGTTAATTAACAAGATCATGATTGATGGTAAGCGTGGAACAGCACAAACAATTTTGTATGATGCATTCGCTTCAATCGAAAAGAAAACAGGCGAGAACCCTATGGAAGTATTCGAAAAGGCTCTCGGAAATGTAATGCCTCAATTAGAGTTGAAGGTAAGACGTGTAGGTGGTGCAAACTACCAAGTACCAGTAGAAGTATCTGCTGAAAGAAAATTAACATTGGGTCTCAGATGGATCGTTAACTATTCTAGATTACGTCATGAGAACACAATGGAAGAAAGACTTGCTAACGAAATCATGGACGCAGCTAATGGAACAGGCGCTTCTGTTAAGAAGAGAGAAGATGTTCATAAGATGGCTGAAGCAAACAAGGCGTTTGCTCACTTCCGTTGGTAATTAGAGAAAGGAGCTAAAAATGCCAAGAGAGTTCCCATTAAACAAGATTCGTAATATCGGAATCATGGCTCACATTGATGCTGGTAAAACAACAACAACAGAACGTATCCTTTATTACACAGGTAAGATTTACAAAATCGGTGAGACTCACGATGGCGCTTCCCAGATGGACTGGATGGCTCAGGAACAAGAACGTGGTATCACAATCACTTCTGCAGCTACAACATGTCACTGGAAAGACTGTCAGATCAACATTATCGATACACCGGGTCACGTAGACTTCACAGCTGAAGTTGAAAGATCTCTTCGTGTATTAGACGGTGCTGTAACAGTCCTTGACTCCAAGGCTGGTGTTGAACCACAAACAGAAACTGTTTGGAGACAGGCTTCTGAATATAAAGTACCTCGTATCGTTTTCTCAAATAAGATGGACGCTACAGGTGCTGACTTCGATATGAGTGTTAACTCTATTGGAGATCGTTTAGGTGCTAAGGCAGCTGCAATCCAGATGCCAATTGGTGCTGAATCAAGTTTCCGTGGAATCATTGACTTAGTAACAATGAAACAGGAAATGTATGCAAATGACTTGGGTACAGATATTCAAGTTATTGATATCGAAGATCAATTCAAAGAAGAAGCAGAAGCTAAACATGCTGAATTGTTAGAAGCTATTGCTGACTATGATGAAGATCTTATGATGAAAGTTCTTGAAGGTGAAGAACCAACAGTTGAAGAAATCAAGGCTGCTATCCGTAAGGGTGTTATGACTTCTGAATTCTTCCCAGTACTCTGTGGTTCTGCTTATAAGAACAAGGGTGTTCAAATGTTATTGGATGCTGTAGTTGATTACTTACCAGCTCCAACAGATATTGACGCTATCGCTGGACATTTACCAAATGGTGAAGAATCTAGCCGTAAGCCAAGTGATGATGAACCATTCTCAGCTCTTGCATTTAAGATTGCTACAGACCCATTCGTAGGTAGATTGACATACTTCAGAGTTTACTCTGGTCATGCTACTGCTGGTTCTTATGTATTAAATGCTACAAAGGGCAAGAGAGAAAGACTTGGTCGTCTTGTAAGAATGCATGCTAACCACCGTGCTGATATCGATGAAGTTTATACTGGTGATATCGCTGGTGCCGTTGGTCTAAAGGTTACTACAACTTCTGATACTCTCTGTGATGAAAATGCACCAATTGAATTGATGCAGATGGTATTCCCAGAACCAGTTATCCAGATGTCTGTTGAACCAAAAACAAAAGCTGACTCTCAAAAGATGGATGCTGCTCTTCAAAAGCTTGCTGAAGAAGACCCAACATTCAGAGCTTATACAGATGAAGAAACAGGACAAACAATCATCGCTGGTGTAGGTGAACTTCAATTAGATATCATTCTCGATCGTATGAAGAGAGAATTCAAGGTTGAAGCTACAGCAGGTGCTCCACAAGTAGCATACCGTGAAACTATCAAGTCTGAAGCAGAAGTACAAGGTAAGTTTGTTAGACAGTCTGGTGGTCATGGTCAATACGGTGATGTTTGGATCAGATTTAAACCAAACCCAGGTAAGGGATTCGAATTCGAAGATCAAACAGTTGGTGGATCTATTCCTAAGGAATTCATCAAGCCTACTCAAGCTGGTCTTGAAGAAGCTCTTCCAAATGGTCTTGTTGCTGGATTCCCAGTTGTAGATATTCGTGCTGAACTATTTGATGGTTCTTACCATGATGTCGACTCTAGTGAACAAGCATATAAGATTGCTGCATCCTTAGCTCTTAAGGAAGCTGCTAAGAAATGTAACCCAACAATTCTAGAACCTATCATGGCTGTAGATATTACAGCACCATCTGAATACTTAGGTGCAGTAATGGGTGACGTTACTAAGAGACGTGGTCAAATTCGTGAACAAGAAGAAACAGGTAATGCTATTAAGGTTAAGGCATTCGTACCATTAGCTGAAATGTTCGGTTATGTAACTGATCTTCGTGGATTTACACAAGGTCGTGGTATCTTCACAATGCAGATGGACCACTATGAAGAAGTTCCTAAGAGTATTGCAAAGGATATTATTGAAGCACACGCTTCTAAGTAATATTCAAAAGGAATTAAAAATTGTTGTAATTTAGTTTGCCATCAAGTAAAATGATGGCAGACTGAATAAGTTGAAAAAATAAATAAACTGGAGGAAAAAACCAAATGGCAAAGGAAAAATTCGACCGTAGCTTAGAGCATGTTAACGTTGGTACTATCGGACACGTTGACCACGGTAAAACAACTCTTACAGCTGCAATCACAAAGTATCTTTCTGAGCATTCTGAAGATGGTAAGGCTGCATTCGAAGCTTATGACCAAATCGATGGTGCACCAGAAGAAAAAGAACGTGGTATTACTATCAACACAGCTCACGTTGAATACCAAACATTAAAGAGACACTATGCACACGTTGACTGTCCAGGTCACGCTGACTATGTTAAGAACATGATCACTGGTGCTGCCCAAATGGATGGTGCTATTCTTGTAGTAGCTGCTACTGATGGACCAATGCCTCAGACTCGTGAACACATCTTACTTGCTCGTCAGGTAGGTGTTCCAGCTATCGTTGTATTCTTAAACAAGTGCGACATGGTTGACGATGATGAATTAGTTGACTTAGTTGAAATGGAAGTTCGTGAACTTCTTTCTGAGTATGGATTCGATGGAGACAACGCTCCTGTAATCCGTGGTTCTGCTTTCCAAGCTCTTCAAGGAGATGCTAAGTGGACACCAGCTATCAAGGAACTTCTTGATGCTGTTGATGCTTATATCCCAACACCAGAACATGATAACGACAAGCCATTCTTAATGGCAGTTGAAGATGTATTCACAATCACAGGTCGTGGTACAGTTGCTACAGGACGTGTAGAACGTGGTGAATTACACTTAAACGACGAAGTTGAAATCGTTGGTATCAAGGAAACACAAAAGACAGTTGTTACTGGTATCGAAATGTTCCGTAAGACTCTTGACTATGCTCAAGCAGGTGATAACATCGGTGCATTACTTCGTGGTGTTAACCGTGAACAAATCGAACGTGGACAAGTTCTTGCTAAGCCAGGATCTGTTACACCTCATACAAAGTTCAAGGCTCAAGTTTACGTATTAACTAAGGAAGAAGGCGGACGTCATACACCATTCGTTTCTAACTACCGTCCACAGTTCTATTTCAGAACAACAGACGTTACAGGTGTAATCACTCTTCCAGAAGGAACAGAACTCTGCATGCCTGGTGATAACGTAGTTATGGAAGTTGAACTTCTAGCTCCTATCGCTATCGAAAATGGTACAAAGTTCTCTATCCGTGAAGGTGGACGTACTGTAGGTTCCGGTTCTATTACAGAAATCGAAGCTTAATTAAATTAAATTTATTATTGTTACGTGAGAGATATCCTTTGGGTATCTCTTTTTTCTATGTTATAGTCATTCTATGACAAAAGGAATATTATTTGATTTTGATGGAACATTAACGAAGAGATATGAATCAGCATATCATTTTTATCAACACATTATTTCTGAATTATCAGGAAAAGATATCTATTCATTAGATTTAGAAGAAATGGTACAAAGATGTTTGATTTGGGATCAATATGGAATCTACAATAAATTTTTTACAATGCATAATCTCAAAGAGAATTGGTTTCCAGAAATGGATGAAGTCTATTGGAAGAAGTATTGGTATGATCATTTTGATGAGTACCAAATTGTTTCTGATGGTGTTGTAGAAGTATTAATGCAATTAAAGAAAGAATATAAAATAGGTATTTTATCGAATGGGAATTCAATATCACAACATAATAAGATTACAAAATCCGGGATTGAATCATTGTTTGATGTAGTTGTTGTGGCTGGGGATTATGATATCCAAAAACCAGATATACGTATCTTTCAAATTGCTTGTGAAAAGTTAGGAACAAAGTGTGAAGAAACCTATATGATAGGTGATACTTTCTTTTCTGATATTACAGGTGCTATTCGAAGTGGATTAAAACCTATTTGGTATTGTTATGAAAGAAGACCAGTATCTGATTTGAATGTACCTATTGTCCATGACTTTAAAGAATTGAGACAATATTTATTAGGTGATGAAAAATGAGAATGTATAAAATTGTCATATCTTTTTTATTAACATTTTCTTTAATTGGATGTTTTGCGGAACCTTATCAAGATTCTTCTAGTAATGAAGCGTATATTGAAGAAACAGTAGAAACAGATCAAAAAGATGAAGTTGCGTTATATCTTCATTTGTATGAACATTTACCATCTAACTACATGACAAAACAAGAAGCTAGAAAACACGGTTGGGATAGTGGTTCATTATCACAGGTTCTACCGGGTAAAAGTATTGGTGGAGATGTGTATGGAAACTATGAAGGGACATTGCCTATCAATAACATATATTATGAATGTGATATTGATACAGAAGATAAGAAATCAAGAGGTACAAAAAGAATCGTATATTCTGAAGATGGAGATATTTGGTATACAGAAGATCATTATGATTCTTTTGAATTATTATATGGAGATGGAAAATGATGGATGTAGAGTTCAGTAGAAAGATATGGTTAGAAGCAGATAAATTAGTTAATAAAAAATCCACTTTAGAATATTTTAAAGAGCTATTTGAATTTTCGGAAGATACAGGAAATAACTTGGATGCGTTATTTGATTGTTTGAACGAAGTAAAAGAAGTTACATCTTTCCTTCTAACAAAAGAATGTGTTAGAAAAATCTGTGATCAAGAATATAGCTTTAAAGTTTTAATGTTATTAGGAAGAGCAACAGATGAAAATCCTAATTTACACATTTTATTTAGAGAATGAACAAAGGTCATCCGTACTTTTGTTCTTTTTTGTTTAAAAACGAAACATTGTTTCGGAACAAAAGAACTATAATTTATTTAAAGGTATAAGGAGAAAACAAAATATGGATTATAAAACATTAAAACCATTCCCGGAAGGATTTTTGTGGGGTGGATCAAGTAGTGCTTATCAATGTGAAGGTGCTTGGGATGAAGATGGAAAATCACCATCTGTATCAGATACTGCAGAAATTCCAGAAGGAACGACAGACTTTAAAGTAGGTATTGATCATTACCATCGATATAAGGAAGATATTGCGTTAATGGCAGAAATGGGATTCAAGGAATTCCGCTTTTCCATTGCTTGGCCTCGTATCATTCCTACGGGCGATGGGGAAGTAAATGAAGTTGCAGTTAAACATTATCATGATGTGATTGATGAATGTCATAAATATGGAATTGAACCAGTAGTAACACTTTATCATTTTGATTTACCACAATGTTTACAAGATCGTTATGGTGGTTGGGCAGATAGAAAGTGTATTGATGCATTTGTTCGTTATTGTAAAGTTTGTTTTGAAGAATATGGAAAGAAAGTTAAATATTTCTTAACAATCAATGAACAAAATATGATGGTTTTATATCAGGGCTATCGTGATTACAAAGATGAAAAGACAATTTGGCAAGCAAACCATCATATGTTGGTTGCACAATCACAAGCAATGATTGAATGTCATAAGATGTGTGATGCAAAGATTGGACCTGCACCAAATATCACAGCCATCTATCCAGCAACTTCTTCTCCAGAAGATAATTTAGCTGCGATGGATATGGATGCGTTAAGAAATCGTTTGTTCTTAGATCCAGCTTGTTTTGGAACATATCCAGAAGCAATCTTAAATTGGTTTGAAGATCGTGGCGTTGCACCAGAAATTACAGATGAAGATCTAGAAATCATGAAGAATGGGAAACCGGATTTTATTGCCTTCAATTATTATGGAGCTGGTTGCGTAAAATATGTTTCTGTGGAAGAAGGCGAAAAGTTAAAAGCAGAAGCTGCAGAAAAGAAGGATTTCATGACAGGATTAATGACATATCCTGGTTTATGCATGAATGTACAGAATAAGAATGCAGTATATACATCTTATGGTATGGGAATTGATCCAGTTGGATTAAGAGTTACATTAAGACAATTATGGGAAAGATATCATTTACCACTTATCATTACAGAGAATGGTTGTGGAGTTCCTGATACATTAGAAGCTGATGGAACGATTCATGATGATTATCGTATAGATTATCTAAGACAACATATCAAAGCGTGCCAGGAAGCAATTACAGATGGTGTTGAATTATTTGGTTATTCACCATGGTCTGCATTTGATTTAATTTCAACACATCAAGGTATCACAAAGAGATATGGATTTATCTATGTGAATCGAGATGAATTTGATTTAAAAGATTTAAAGAGAATTCGTAAAGATTCTTTCTATTGGTACAAAAAAGTTTGTGAATCAAACGGAAAAGAACTAGATTAATGATATGAGAAGCGAAACCTGAGGGAAGTAGCTTCTTTTTTGTGGAAACATGCAGATAAGACGAAAGTTATGCGGAAATCTAATAAAGTAAATGAAAATAATGAGATATTTATGACACACTAGAGTACGTGGATAAGGATATAGAATTTAAAGATTGTTGAAAACAACTATAAATTTAGGTGCTTAAGTTATGAAAATGAATGGTGAATCATGATAAATAAAGGATTATTCGATATTATGACACTCTGAAAAGCGTGGACACGAGAAAAAAATAACAAAAATAATGAAAAAAATGCTTGCATTGGTAAATCGATAGTAGTAATATATTTGAGCACTCGCGTAGAAGTGGGAAGTTGCCGGCACGCTGAAATGCGTTGTCACGATAGCGTGATAACCGGGGAACTCACACGGAGCGATCCCTAAATGGGAGTGAATATAAGGAGGAAAAATTCATGGCAAAGAACTCTGTAAGAATTCGTTTGAAGGCTTACGAGAACAGAAGCTTAGATGCAGCAAGCGAAAAGATCGTTAAGACTGCAACAAGCCACGGCGCAAAGAAAATCGTCGGTCCTGTTCCGCTGCCTACTGAACGTGAGGTTGTAACAATCTTACGTGCAGTTCACAAGTATAAGGATTCTCGTGAACAATTCGAGATCCGCACACACAAGAGATTGATTGAGATCATCGGCCCTAGCGCAGAAACAATTGATGCATTATCAAGACTTGATCTGCCTTCTGGAGTTGATATCGAAATCAAACTTTAAGAAAGGAATCGGGTGAAATTAAATGAAAGGTATTTTAGGACGTAAGCTTGGTATGACTCAAGTCTTCACGATCGAAGGAACACTGATTCCTGTTACTGTCGTTGAAGTTAAACCAAACGTTGTTCTTCAAAAGAAGACAAAAGAAGTTGATGGCTACGAAGCTGTTCAAGTTGGTTACGAAGATGTTAAAGAACATCGTTCAAACAAGCCTGCTATTGGACATGCTAAGAAGGCTAACACAGCTCCTAAGAAATTCATCAAGGAATTCAACTATGATGAAATGTTAAATCTAGAAGTTGGTTCTGAAATTAAAGCAGACATCTTCAAGGCAGGAGATATCGTAGATGTTCAAGGTACTTCTAAAGGTCATGGTTACAACGGAACAATCGTTCGTAACAATGCAAAGATGGGACCTAAGTCACACGGTGGATCTAAGAACATCAGACACCAAGGTTCATTAGCAACAAATGGACGTAACAATGGTGTAGTTAACAAGGGTACAGCAATGCCTGGTCAATATGGTGGATACACTACAACAAACCAGAATCTTGAAGTTATCAAGGTTGATGCAGAAGAAGGATACATCCTTGTTAAGGGTAACGTTCCAGGACCAAAGAGAGGTCTTGTAACAATCCATACAACAGTTAAACCTAAGAAGGAAGTTACAGCAGTAGAACTTATCTCATATGAAGGTGCTACAGTTGAAGAAGAACTTGAAAAGGTTGAAGAAACAATCAATGAAGAATTAGCTGCAGAAACAGCTAACGAAGGAAAGTGAGGATAAAGCATGGCACAGATTGATGTATTTAATCAGGAAGCAAAATCTGTAAAACAGATTGAACTCGCTGATGCGGTCTTCGCTGTTGAACCAAACCAACAGGCAATCTATGATGCGATTCTTGCTTACCAAGCAGGATTAAGACAAGGTACTCATAGCACATTAACAAGAAGCTTCGTATCTGGAACAGGTAAGAAGCCATTCCGTCAAAAGGGTACAGGTCGTGCTCGTCAAGGTTCTACTAGAGCTACTCAGTGGAGAGGCGGCGCAATCGCATTTGGACCACATCCTAGAAAGTACAACTTAAAAACAAACCGTAAGGTTAGAAGATTAGCTCTTCGTTCTGCATTGAGCGAAAAGGTTGCTGAATCTAACTTGACAGTATTAGAAAATCTCAACTTTGATGAGATCAAGACAAAGAAGGCTGTAGCACTTCTTGCTGCATTCGGATTTGAAAGAAAGACATTATTCGTTGCTGATGCATCTGAAGATTTCGACAATGCTTATCTTTCAATGAGAAACATTCCTAATGCAACATTAGTTACAGTTTCAAGCTTAAATGTCTATGACATTGTGAATGCAGACAAGATCGTATTCACAGAAACTGCTGCTGCTAAGGCAGGGGAGGTGTTCGCATGAGCGCACGTGATATTATCGTAAGACCAATTATCACAGAAAAAACAGCAATTGCTTCTAGCATGAATAACGTTGTAACATTCGAAGTTGCAAAGAATGCTAATAAGACAGCTATTGCACAGGCAATCAATGAAATCTATCATGTTAAGCCTGTATCTGTAAATACAGTAAACGTACATCCAAAGACAAGACGTGTTGGACGTTACGAAGGAAAGACAAGAGCTTATAAGAAGGCTTATGTAAAACTCGCTAAAGGTGATTCAATCAACGTATATGGCGAGAACAATGACTAATTTGATTTAGTCAAAATATCGGAGGAAATCGCTATCTCCGGATAAATGCGAAAGGAAAGAAAAAATGGCAATTATTAAATACAAGCCAACCTCTAACGGACGCAGAAACATGACTACTTTGAGCAATGACCGTATCACAAAGTCAACTCCAGAAAAGTCATTACTTGCTCCATTAAATAAAAAGGGTGGCCGCGGCAATACTGGCCGTATCACTTCCCGCCATCAAGGTGGAGGTGCAAAGCAGAAGTACAGAATTGTAGACTTCAAGAGAAACAAGGATGATGTTCCAGCAGTTGTAGCTGCAATCGAATATGATCCAAACAGAAACGCAAACATTGCTTTACTTCACTATGCAGATGGTGAAAAGAGATACATCATTGCTCCAGCAAACTTAAACGTTGGTGACAAGGTTATTTCTGGTGAAGCTTGCGATATCAAGATTGGTAATGCAATGCCTCTTAAGAGCATTCCAGATGGAACATTCGTTCACAATGTAGAACTTATCGCTGGTAAGGGTGGACAAATGGCTAGAGCTGCTGGATGTTCTGCTCAGATCTTAGGTTCTGAAGGTGGTTTCGTTACATTAAGACTTTCTTCAGGTGAAGTAAGAAGAGTTCATGATAACTGCCGTGCTACAGTTGGTGTAGTAGGTAACGGTGATTACTCCTTAATCAACTGGGGTAAAGCTGGTAGAGTTAGACATATGGGCGTTCGTCCACATGTAAGAGGTTCAGCTATGAACCCTGTAGATCACCCACATGGTGGTGGTGAAGGCAAACAGCCTATTGGACGTAAGTCTCCAATGACACCTTGGGGCAAGAAAGCTATGGGTGTTAAGACTCGTAAGAAGAAGGCTTCTAGCAATAAGTATATTGTAAGAAGAAGAAACGGAAAGTAATTGGAAGGAGAGAATGAGTAATGTCAAGAAGCATTAAGAAGGGCCCTTTCTGCGATGCATACCTATTAAAGAAGGTTGATGCACAGAATGCGGCAAATCAACATGAAGTAATCAAGACATGGTCACGCCGTTCAACGATTTTCCCAAGCTTCGTTGAGCACACATTCGCTGTTTACAATGGTAAGGAATTCATTCCTGTATATGTAACAGAAGACATGGTAGGCCATAAATTAGGTGAATTTGCACCTACAAGAAAATTTGGCGGACACGGTGACGATAAGGCCGCTTAATAGGAGGAAATAAAGATGGACGTAAAAGCAACAGCAAAAACAGTTCGTGTTACTCCTCGTAAGGCTAGATTGGCACTTGACCTCGTTCGTGGAAAGAACGTTAATGAAGCATTAGATATTCTTAAGTTCTTACCTAACAAGGCAGCCGCTGAAGCATACAAGGTAGTAAAGAGCGCTGCAGCAAATGCAACAAACAATTTTCAATTAAATGAAGAAGACCTTTACATCAAGGAATGCTACGCTAACGAAGGCGTTGTCCTAAAGCGTTTCATGCCTAGAGCTAAAGGTTCCGCTTCAAGCATTTTCAAGAGAACTAGCCACATCACAGTAGTGGTTAGCAATGAGAGATAAGGGAGGAAGATCAGAATATGGGACAAAAGGTTAGTCCAATCGGCATGCGTGTCGGTGTCATCCGTGATTGGGAATCCAGATGGTATGCAGATAAGGCTGATTATGGAGATCTTCTGAACGAAGATACTAAGATCCGTGAATTCCTCGAAAAGGAACTTAAGGATGCTTACATCTCCAGAATCGAAATTGAACGTACAGGAAAGAAAGACGTTAAAGTCATCATTCGCTGTGCTAGACCTGGTGCAGTAACAGGTAAGGCTGATGAAAATGGTAAGGATAACGCTTCTAAGTTGAGAGCTAAACTTGCTAAAATGACAGCTGGTAAAAACGTTAAGATGGACATCGTTCAGGTAGCAAATCCTGATTTAGATGCTCGTTTAGTTGCTCGTAAGATTTGCGAACAATTAGAAAACCGTCAATCTTTCAGAATTGCTCAAAAGAAGGCAATCCAACAGACAATGAGATCTGGTGCTAAAGGTATCAAGACTCTTGCTAAGGGAAGATTAGGTGGAGCTGAAATCGCTCGTCAAGAAGGTTATTCTAGAGGTGTAGTTCCTCTTCATACATTAAGAAGTGATATTGACTACGCTGCTGAAGAAGCTCAAACAACATATGGTAAGTTAGGTGTTAAGGTTTGGATCTGCCGTGGTGAAGTATTACCTGGTCAGATGGTTAAAGAACCTGAAGCTCCAGCTGGAAGAAGAGACAACAAGCGCGGAAATAACAGACGTCCACAACGTGGAAACAGACGTCCTGCTAGAAACGCTGCTGCAGCTGAAACAAAAGCTCCTGTTGAAAATACAGCTGCTGAAGGAGGTAATGACTAATGTTAATGCCTAATAGAACAAAATACAGAAGACCTCATAGATTAAGCTATGAAGGACGTGCAAAAGCTGGACGTGAATTAGCGTTTGGTGAATACGGTCTAGTAGCTGATGAAGGTGCTTATGTAAGTAGTGCACAATTAGAAGCTGCACGTATCGCCATGACTCGTTATATGAACCGTGGTGGTAAAGTTTGGATTAAAGTATTCCCACAACTAGCTAAAACTAAGAAGCCACTCGAAGTACGTATGGGTTCCGGTAAAGGTGCTCCAGACCATTGGGTAGCTGTAGTTCAGAAGGGAAGAATTCTCTTCGAAATCGCAGGTGTTGATGAAGCTGTCGCTAGAGAAGCTTTAAGACTTGCTGCTAACAAACTCTGCGTTAAAACACGCTTTGTTAAGAAGAGTGAGGAGGTTAAGAAGTAATTATGAATATTAAAGAAATCAGAGACCTCAGTAACGAAGAGCTCGAAAAGGAAGTCGTTTCCCTCAAGGAAGAACTTTATGACTTGAGATTCGCTCAAGCTACTGGTTCTCTTGAGAATCCAGCTCGTATCAAGGATATCAAAAAGACAATTGCACGTATGAAGACAGTTATTACTGAACGTGCAAATGCACAATAAGGAGGGCTATTAAGATGACAGAGAGAAATAGACGTAAGGTCCTTCGTGGAACAGTTGTTTCCGATAAAATGGACAAAACAATCGTCGTAGAGATCACTACATCTAAGGCTGATCCTAAATACGGCAGACATGTTAAGTTTTCTACAAAGTTCAAGGCTCATGATGAAAATAATGAAGCTAAAGTTGGTGACATTGTAGAAGTTATGGAAACAAGACCATTATCTAAGGACAAACACTTTAGATTAGTTAAGATTGTTGAAAAGGCAGTTATTCTTTAAGACACAGGAGGAAATAAGCAATGATTCAGAACGAAAGTAGATTGAACGTCGCTGATAACACTGGTGCTAAAGAATTACTAGTCATCAGATGCTTAGGCGGCTCTAAGCGTAAGACAGCTACAATCGGTGACGTTGTTGTATGTGCTGTTAAGAGTGCTTCTCCTAACGGTTCTGTCAAGAGCGGACAGGTTGTTAAAGCTGTAATCGCAAGAACTGTTTACGGTATTAGCCGTGACAATGGTTCTTATATCAAGTTTGATGATAACGCTGCTGTTATCATTAAAGAAGATGGTACACCGGTCGGAACACGTATCTTCGGTCCGGTCGCAAGAGAACTTCGTGACAAGGGTTACATGAAGATTGTTTCCCTCGCACCAGAAGTTTTATAAGGAGGCCGATATGAAGATCAAGACAGGCGATACAGTTAAGGTTATCACAGGTCACTATAAAGGAACTATTTCTGAAGTTAAGGCAGTATTCCCAAAGACAAATAAGGTTGTTGTTGAAGGTGTCAACATGATCAAGAAGTCTTTGAAGCCTTCTCAACAGAATCCAGAAGGTGGCATTGTTGAAAAAGAAGCTCCAATCGATGCTTCTAATGTCATGATTTATGACAAAAAGTCTAAGTCTGCTGAAAGAGTTGGCTATAAGACAAATGATAAGGGCGAAAAAGTAAGAGTACTTAAGAAGTCCGGTACAGAAATCAAGGAGGCTAAGAAGTAATGAACCGTCTCGAACAAAAATACGTTGAAACAGTTAAGCCTTCTTTGATGAAGGAATTCAATTACTCCAGCACAATGGAAGCTCCAAAGATCGTTAAGGTTGTTATCAACATGGGTGTTGGTGATGCAATTGACAATCCAAAGAACTTAGATGAAGCTGTTGAAGAATTGACACAAATTGCTGGTCAAAAGCCAGTTGTTACTAAGGCTAAGAAATCAATTGCGAACTTCAAACTTCGTGAAGGTATGCCAATTGGTTGTAAGGTAACTCTTCGTGGTGAAAGAATGTATGAATTCTTAGATAAATTATTCAATATTTCTCTTCCACGTGTTAGAGATTTCCATGGTGTTAGCAACACAGCATTTGATGGTCGTGGTAACTACACATTAGGTGTTAAAGAACAAATTATTTTCCCTGAAATCAATTTTGATAAGGTTAATAAGGTTAGAGGTATGGATGTTGTTATTGTTACAACAGCTAAGTCTAACAATGAAGCACATGCCCTATTGAAAGAAATGGGTATGCCATTTGCTAAGTAAGAAAAGGAGAACATAGAATGGCAAAGACAAGTTTAAAGGTTAAGCAGTCAAGACCGGCTAAGTTCTCCACACGTGAATATACACGTTGCGAGAGATGTGGCCGTCCACACTCTGTATTAAGAAAGTATAAAGTTTGCAGAATCTGCTTCAGAGAATTGGCTTATAAAGGTCAAATTCCTGGTGTTAAGAAGGCAAGCTGGTAAGAAAGGGGTAACGCATTATGAATATGACAGATCCTATTGCTGACATGCTAACTAGAATCCGTAATGGTGTTCAAGCTCACATGACAACAGTTGATGTAACTCCAACTTCTAAGGTTAAGGTTGAAATCGCTAAAATCTTAAAGGCTGAAGGTTATATTGAAAATTATGCCGTTGAAGGCGAGGGTATCGAAAAGAAGATTGTCGTTACTCTTAAGTATGATGCAAATGATAACAAGGTTATTAGTGGCATCAAGAGAATTTCTAAACCAGGTCTTCGCGTTTACGCAAAGGGAGACAATGTACCTAGAGTATTAAATGGTTTAGGTATTGCTATCATTTCTACATCTAATGGAATGATGACAGATAAAGAAGCACGTAAACAACACGTTGGCGGTGAAGTCATCGCTTACGTTTGGTAAGAGAAAGAAAGGAAAACTAAATGTCACGTATCGGAAATAAAGCGATTACCGTTCCTGCAGGCGTTGAATTAACAATTGCTGAAGGGAATGAGGTGACTGTAAAGGGACCTAAGGGTACTCTTACAAAGACATTTTCCCCGTTGATGGAAATCTCTGTTGACGAAAATGTCATTACAGTCAAGCGTCCTAACGAGGAAAAACACACAAAACAGCTTCATGGAACAACTAGAGCACTTCTCAACACAATGGTTGAAGGTGTATCTGCTGGTTTCACAAAGCAATTAAAAGTTGTAGGTATTGGTTACCGTGCAGCTTTAAAGGGTAAGACACTTAACTTAAACGTTGGTTTCTCCCACGAAGTAAATATTGATGTACCAGAAGGCGTTACTGTTGAAGTTCCAGACAACACAACAATTAACGTAAGTGGTATTGATAAGCAGATTGTAGGTCAATTTGCTGCTAATGTAAGAGCAGTTAAGAAACCTGAACCTTATGGAGGAAAGGGCATTCGTTATGTTGATGAAAATGTCCGTCGTAAGGAAGGTAAGACAGCTGCTAGTAAGAAGTAATGGGAAGGAGAGAGTAAGACATGTTTAAAATGCAAAATAAAAACGCAGAGCGTATCCGTCGTCATAAGAGAGTACGCCGCATTGTGAATGGTACTCCTGAATGCCCAAGACTTAATGTATTCCGTTCTAACGCAAACATCTATGCACAAGTTATCGATGATACTACAGGAAACACAATTCTTTCTTGCAGTTCATTAGAACTTAAGTTAGAAAATGGTGGAAACATTGAAGCAGCTAAGAAGGTTGGCGAAGCAATCGCTAAGAAGTGCCTTGAAAACAATATCGAATCTATCAAGTTTGATAGAGGCGGTTATGTATATCACGGAAGAGTTCAAGCTTTAGCTGATGCAGCTAGAGAAGCTGGACTCAAGTTCTAAGGGAAAGGAGACAGAAAAAAATGCCAAATGAAAATGCAGAAGTACGTACTGCAAATACAGAAGCAGGACGTCCACAGCGTAAAGAAAATGGTCGTCGTCCTCAATTCAAGAGACGTGAACCAAAAGAATTCGACAGTGTTGTAGTCTCCATTAACCGTGTATCTAAGACTGTTAAGGGCGGACGTAGAATGCGTTTCGCAGCACTTGTAGTTGTAGGTGATCATAAGGGCCGTATCGGTTTTGGAATGGGCAAGGCAACAGAAGTTCCTGATGCTATTCGTAAAGCTGAAGAAGCTGCAAACAAGAATGTATTCAGATGCAATCTTGTTGAAGGTACAAGAACTGTACCACATTCCGTTAAAGCAACTCACGGATCAAGTACAGTATTCTTAGCACCAGCTGCTCCTGGTACTGGAGTTATCGCTGGTGGTGCAGTTCGTAATATTCTTGAACTTGCAGGTGTATCCGATGTTCTTTCTAAGGTTATCGGTTCTAGAACTGCTGTTAACGTAGTATATGCTACATTAGAAGCACTCAAGTCTATGAGAACTGTAGATGAAGTTGCAAAAGCACGCGATAAGAAAGTCGCTGAAATTAGATAAGGAGGGACTCTGGTATGAAACTAAATGAAATGATGGCTACAGAAGGAGCTCGCTCTACTAAGAAGAGAATTGGCCGTGGTCTTGGTTCCGGTAATGGTAAAACAGCTGGTAAAGGTCACAAAGGTCAAAACGCTAGAAGCGGTGGTGGCGTTGCTATTGGTTTTGAAGGTGGACAAACTCCATTCTTCAAGAGAATGCCAAAAAGAGGTTTCACAAACTTCACTCGTAAAGAGTATGCAATTGTTAACGTTGAAGATCTCAACAAGTTTGAAGATGGTGTAACAGTTGACTTTGCTGCAGTTAAGGCTGCTGGTTTAGTGAAGAAAGAACTTGATGGGTTAAAAGTTCTTGGCAATGGTAAGTTAGAGAAGAAGTTAACAGTTAAGGCTGCTAAGTTCTCTGCTTCCGCTAAAAAAGCAATTGAAGAAGCAGGCGGAACAGCTGAGGTACTCTAATTATGATGCGCACGTTCTCCAGCATGTTTAAGAATAAAGAGATTCGTAACAAGATTCTCTTTACTCTTGCAATGCTGTTGATCTATCGCGTAGGTTCTGCAATTCCTGTGCCAGGTGTAGATTCTGCTGCACTTGCTGATCAAATTGCAGATAATTCTATTCTGAGTATGATGAATTTGCTTGGTGGTGGTGCACTTGAGAAATTGAGTGTATTTGCGATGGGTGTTACTCCATACATCACCGCAAGCATTATCATTCAGCTATTGTCTATGGATGTTATTCCTGCATTAACAGAAATGACAAAATCTGGACAAACTGGCAGAATGAAAATGGAAAAAATCACTAGATATTTAGGTGTGGTATTGTCATTTGTACAAGCTTACTCCTTAGTCTATGGTTTTGATAAGCAATACAATGTACTAACAAATTCAAATTTATCTGGATATTTATATACGGCTACAGTAATGACTGCAGGAACAATGTTCTTGATTTGGTTGGGTGACCGTATCTCTATGAAGGGTATTGGTAATGGATTATCTATCATTATTTTTGCGGGTATTGTTTCAAACATGCCTTCTGAATTTGTTCAAGTATGGAATGTACTTGCTGGTGGAACAACACAAGGTGAATTGTTCAATGGTATTCTTCAATTCTCATTGTTTGTATTACTTTATATCATCATCATTGTCTTCGTTATTGTAATGGAGACAGCAGTTAGAAAGATTCCAATTCAGTATACAAATAGTTCAACTTATACACGTGGAAATGATGTAACATTCCTTCCATTGAAGATAAATTCTGCATCTGTAATCCCAGTAATCTTTGCACAGTCAATCATGACTGCTCCACAGATTGTTATTAGTTTCTTTAATCAAGACCTATATAAAACATTACAGAGCTATTTATCATTAAGTAGTTATACAGGTTTAGCCTTGTATGCTGTATTGACGATTTTGTTCACATTCTTCTATACAGAATTACAAGTTGATCCAGAACAAATTTCTGACAACTTAAGTAAGAGTGGAGCTTACATTCCAGGTATTCGTCCAGGAAATGAAACAAAAGCTTACTTACATAAAGTATTGAACAGAATCACAGTATTAGGTGCAATCGCACTTGTTATTGTTGCGATTCTACCTTATATTCTTCCTATGTTTACTTCACTTCCATCTAGTATTTCCGTAGGTGGTACAGGAATTATTATCGTAGTTGGTGTAGCTATGGAAACAATTGCTCAGTTGAAAGGTCAACTTACAACAAAGGCATACCATGGCTTCGTTAGATAAAAACAAGAGGATTAGAAAAAATGAATATCTTAATTATGGGGCCTGCAGGAGCTGGTAAGGGCACAATGTCCGACTTGATCCTCAAGGAGTATGATATTCCACATATTTCCACTGGAGATATGTTAAGAGAAAATGTTAGAAATAACACAGAACTTGGCTTAGAAGCAAAATCCTATATGGATGCTGGAAAATTAGTTCCAGATGATGTTATCAATGCCATGGTTGAAAAAAGACTTCAAGAACCTGATTGTCAAAAGGGATATCTCTTAGATGGCTTCCCTCGTACATTAGTACAAGCTGAAGCTTTTGAAAAGATTGAAGAAAAAATTGACAAACCAGTTGAAAGCGTCATCGCTCTTGAAGTTGGATTCGATACATTAGTTGATCGAATCACTGGCAGAAGAATCTGTCCAAAGTGTGGTGCAATCTACCACATTCATAATAAGCCATCCAAAGTTGAAGGTATTTGTGATATTTGCGGAAGCGAATTGAATCAAAGAAAAGACGATACAGTTGAACAATTAACTGTTCGTATGGATGAATATGAAAAGAGTACAAAACCTGTTATTGATTTCTATGAAAAGCGTGGTGTTGTAACAACAATTGATGCTGCTCAAGATTCAAAGGTTGTATTTGAAAAGGTTAAAGAAACTTTATCAAAGTTAAAGTAAAATATAATCCGGGAAAGAGTATTCTTTCCCCGGATTATTCTATTTCTTAAATATTTCCATTATTAGAAATGATTTCCTACGTTTCTTGTAAAATCCGCATGTAAAAGTACATCCGCATTTTAAGAGAGTGTCATTTCCCTGGAAATATTTCAATAATACGTAGGTTTTTTAAAAATATCAGAGACAAAATGAATTTTTTCTGATAAAATAGACAATTGTCCGAGGAGGCAAACAAAATGAAAGTAAGACCATCTGTAAAACCGATTTGTGATAAGTGCAGAGTTATCAAACGCAAGGGTGTTGTTATGGTAATCTGTGAGAACCCTAAACATAAACAAAGACAGGGTTAATTGAATAAGGGAAAAGGAGAATAAACTATGCCACGTTTTGCTGGTGTCGATATTCCACGTAACAAGGTTATTGGAGTATCCCTCACATATATTTATGGTATTGGACCTACAACAGCTAAGAAGATCTTAGCAGCTGCAGGTGTTGATGAAACAGTTAGAGCATCTGAATTAACAGATGAACAAGAAACAGCTATTCGTAATCAGATTGATGCGATCAAGACAGAAGGTGACCTTCGTCTAGAAAGAAGACTTGATATCAAGAGACTCATGGAAATTGGCTCTTATAGAGGTCTTCGTCATAGAAGAAGCTTACCAGTTCGTGGTCAACGTACAAAGACAAATGCTCGTACAAGAAAAGGACCACGTCGTACAGTAGCAAATAAGAAGAAGTAATAGGAGGACGAAATGGCAGCTAATAAGAATAAAAAAGCCGTTACTCGTAAGAAGAAGGCTAAAAGAAATGTCGCTAAGGGCGTCGCTCATATCCATTCAACTTTCAACAATACAATCGTTACAATCACTGATGAAGCTGGTAACGCTGTATCTTGGAGTTCCGCTGGTGCTTTAGGTTATAAGGGTTCACGTAAGTCTACTCCTTATGTAGCACAGTTAGTATCTGAAGCAGCTGGTAAGGCTGCAGTTCAGCAGGGTATGAAATCCGTTGAAGTAAATGTTAAGGGTCCAGGTGCTGGACGTGAAGCTGCAGTTCGTTCACTGCAGACAGCTGGTTTAACAATCACAGCTATTAACGACGTAACACCAATCCCTCATAACGGATGCCGTCCACCAAAGAGACCACGTGGATAATAAACAATAATAGGAGGATTGAAGCATGCAGAAATTTGAACGCGCTGATTTTGAAGTAAAAGAATACGTTGAATCAGAGAATTACGGTAAGTTTGAACTTTCTCCATTAGAGAGAGGTTTTGGAACAACTATCGGAAATGCGCTTCGCAGGGTCCTGCTGTCCTCCCTACCGGGAGCTGCGGTATTCTCAATCAAGGTTGATGGTGTGTATCATGAATTCACAACGATCCCTGGTATCAGAGAAGACGTTTCTATGATTATCCTTCAGTTAAAGAAGTTGATCATGACAATCGAAGATGATGATGTTTATGATTTACAAATTTCAGCTAAAGGACCATGTACATTAACAGCTGGAGATATTATTTGCCCAGCTCAGGTTGAAATCTTGAATAAGGACCTTGAAATCGCTCACCTTGAAAAGGATGTTACTTTAGAAATGGAACTTAAGGCTAAAAATGGCCGTGGATATGTTTCTGCAGACATCAATAAACAACTAAATCAAGGTGCATCTCAAGGAATTGGAACAGTTTATACTGATTCAATTTATACACCAATTGAAAAGGTATCTTACAATGTAGAACCTACTCGTGTTGGTGAAGATGTAAAATATGATAGCTTGACTATGGAAATCTGGACAGATGGTTCTATTAACCCTCAAAAAGCTCTTTCCTTAGCAGCTAAGATCTTAATTGATCATTTAGATATCGTTGCTAGCATCAATGAAGACATCCTAAATATGGATAATGTCATCATGGAAGGAACAGCTGAGCAACCTAATAAAGGTCAGCAGATGATGATTGAAGATCTTGATCTTTCCGTACGTTCTTACAATTGTTTAAAACGTGCTGGCATTCAGACTGTTGAAGAATTACAACAAAAGACTGAGGATGAAATGATGAGAGTCAGAAACCTTGGTAAGAAATCATTAAAAGAAGTGAAGGAAAAGCTAATCGAATTAGGTTTAGGCTTTAAGTCCTTCGACTAATAGAGAGGAACGTATATGTGGAATCGTAAATTTGGTAGAAATGCTGATCATCGTAAAGCTATGCTTAGAAACCTTGCTACTTCCGTTATTCTCTACGGTAGAGTAGAAACAACAGAAGCTAAGGCTAAGGATATGCGTTCTGTAGTAGATGAATTAATCACTCTTGGTAAAAGAGGTGACTTACATGCTCGTCGTCAAGCTGCTGCTTACATTCGTAATGTAGTTGCTGATGAAGCTAAGTCTCAAACTGTACTACAGAAGTTATTTGATGAAGTAGCTCCAAAGTATGCTAATCGCAACGGTGGTTATACACGTGTTGTTAAGACAGGCACTCGTAAGGGTGATGCTGCTCCAATGGCATACATTGAACTTGTTTAATTAAAAATCACAAATAAATGACCTATGGATGATATTCATTCATAGGTTTTTTCTATTTTCAGATATTCTTCATAAATAAATGATCAAAGACTGATATAATACTTAAGCTATGAAAAAAATATTATTATTGTTAATGACAACAACATTTTTAATTACAGGATGCTCGAGTAAGAATCTATCATCAAAAAGTTCTTCAACTTCTTCTACAACTACCAAGAAGTTAAAAAATGTTAGTGGAGATGCATACGAATCATTTCAAAATTCTGTTACGAATGTAAAAGATGTGAATTCTTTTAGTGCAGCTGTAAATTCTACGTATACGATGAGTTATAGTGATGATACAAAAGATATTTTTGAATTTGATGGTGTTTTGGAAAAAGAAACAAAAGATGATGATACTAAAGCTCATGTAACGCAGAATATTGAATCTAATGGTGGTACATTCAATTTAGAAGGGTATTACTATAATAGGAAGTTATACAATACATATAATGATGTGAATTATTATGAAGAAATGGAATATTCTGATTTGGAGGAAACAATGCTTGTTCCATTACATTGTTATTCATATCCAAAAGATTCAATTCAATCTATAAAAGCGCAAGAAGATGAAGAAGGGAATATTATTTATACGATTGAATTAAAGAATGATTCTGCATCAGATTTATTTAGTGATCGATTTGATACGTATGGTTTAAAGAATTACGACAATTATCAAATTACAAACAATGAAATCATTGATACATTTGATGCAGATGGACATTTTATTTCAGAAACAACAACATTTGATACTTCAGTGACAAGTGGTGATCAGACAGTTGGAGTTCAATTTACTAGTTCTTTAAATTATTTAAAAATAAATACAACAGAAATTAAAATTTCTGATGATTTGAAAAAAGAACAAAAACAATATGTATATTATGAAGATATTGATACTTCATCAATATCCTCAGATTCAGAATATGATGATACAGAAGAAGATACAACTTTAGCGACTTTTCAAAAAAGACTTGTAAATCGTTTGGGTTATGAAGTGAATGATGATGTTTATACACAAAGTTATAATACGAATGAATCATATACGATTGATTTTGAAAATTATACTTTTACATATACAAGGTATAGTATAAGCTATACATATAACTGGAAGGGAAATGTTAGTACAATGGGTTCTTGTACTGTCAATTATGATCAAGACAAGCAATCTTCTAGTTGTGAAGAAAGTACAGTTGAAATGATGAAAACAGTAGAACAATATTTTGAAATGGAATTGTATTATTGTGGATTATCATTAAGTGATTTAAGAGCTGAGATTCAATAGGAGGAATGTATGAGAGCAGTTATTTCAGTAGTTGGAAAAGATAAACCTGGTATTCTTGCATTTGTTGCGACAAAATGTGCAAATCAAGAAATCAACATTGTTGATGTAACACAAAAAGTATTACAAGATTTATTTACAATGATCATGATCGTTGAAATCCCAGATGGTCTAAAAGTACAAGATATTTCAAAAGAATTTGATATGTATGGTGAAGAACAAAGCTTAGATATTCATGTTATGTCAGAAAATATCTTTAATGCCATGCATTCAATTTGAGGTGTATCATGAAAAATACAAATTCAGATAATATCCTTGAAACGATTCGCATGATTGAAGAAGAAAATCTAGATATTCGTACAATTACAATGGGAATCAACTTATTAGATTGTGCGGATGCAGATATTGATCAATCTTGTGAGAAAATTTATCAAAAGATTACAACGAAAGCGAAAGATCTCGTAAAAGTAGCCAAAGAAATTGAAGGTGAATTCGGAATTCCAATTATTAACCAAAGAATTACAGTTACGCCTATTTCTATGCTAGTGAGTGTATCTGGTGGAGATCCAGTAAAATACGCAAAAATATTAGACAAAGCCGCAAAAGCAGTTGGTGCATCCTTTATAGGTGGATATTCCGCACTTGTACAAAAAGGTATGACACCAGGTGATGAAGCTTTGATTCGTTCTATTCCAGAAGCTTTAGCTAATACAGATTTAGTTTGTTCATCCGTGAATATTGGTTCTACAAAAGCTGGTATCAATATGGATGCGGTAAAACTCATGGGCCAAGTTGTTCGAGAAAGTGCAGAAAAAACAAAAGAGAATAACTGTTATGGTGCAGCAAAGTTAGTTGTTTTCTGTAATGCAGTAGAAGATAATCCATTTATGGCTGGTGGATTCCATGGTGTTAGTGAACCAGATGTAGTTATTAATACTGGTGTCTCTGGGCCTGGTGTCGTACGTGAAGCGATTCGCAAAGCTGGAAAAGATGCTTCTATGAATGAAATTGCTGAAATCATTAAAAAGACAGCGTTTAAAGTTACAAGAATGGGGCAACTTGTTGGTACAGAAGCTGCTGAAAGATTAAACGTTCCTTTTGGGATTGTTGACCTTTCTTTAGCACCTACTCCGGCAATCGGTGATTCTGTTGCACAGATCTTAGAAGAAATCGGTTTAGAAACTTGTGGTGGTCCTGGAACGACTGCGTGTCTTGCGATGTTGAATGACGCTGTGAAAAAAGGTGGCGTCATGGCAAGTTCTTCCGTTGGTGGTTTAAGTGGTGCATTTATTCCAGTGAGTGAAGATGCGGGTATGATTGCGGCATGTGAAAAAGGTGTATTAACATTAGAAAAGCTTGAAGCAATGACTTGTGTATGTTCTGTTGGATTAGATATGATCATCATTCCTGGAGACACAACTGCAGAAACGATTTCTGCTATCATTGCGGATGAAGCTGCAATTGGTATGATCAATACGAAGACAACTGCTTGTAGATTAATTCCAGCAATTGGAAAAGAAGCAGGTGAAAAACTTGTATTTGGCGGATTATTAGGTGAAGGTCCAATTATGCCTGTGAAACAAACAAAGGCAGATGTCATGATCAATCGTGGTGGAAAGATTCCTTCTCCAATCAATTCATTAAAGAACTAAAAAACTTATCCATTTGGATAAGCTTTTTTGTTATAAGAGTGCTAATAGGTCTTCTCTTGTTAATTGTGAAGAAGAAATACCATCACCTGAAAGAACACGATTTGCTAAATCACTTTTTTGAGATTGTAACTCTAAGATTCTTTCTTCAATTGTATCTTTCATAATCAATTTATATACTGTAACGACATTTGTTTGTCCTATACGATGTGCTCTATCACTTGCTTGATTTTCGACTGCTGTATTC
This sequence comes from Bifidobacteriaceae bacterium, assembly GCA_963661415.1. Taxonomy (GTDB): domain Bacteria; phylum Bacillota_I; class Bacilli_A; order Erysipelotrichales; family Erysipelotrichaceae; genus Bulleidia. The sequence continues at coordinate 43,985 of CAVLCI010000006.1, forward strand.
CACCATGGATCATAATGAATTACGATATCTGCTGCAGTTAAGTTCAAACCTGTACCACCTGCTTTTAAAGAAATCAGGAATAAAGGTACATCATCTTCTTGGAAAGATTCAACCATTTCTGCACGTTTCTTCTTTGGTGTTTTTCCTTCTAAAAGATAATAATCAATATTTCTTTCTTTGAGTCTTTCTTCTAATAACGATAGCATCGAAGTAAATTGTGAAAATAACAATATCTTATGTCCACCTTCAATTGCGTTACAAATCAAATCAATACCAATATCTGTTTTTGTGGAATTTTGTTGATAGTTATCATACACAAGTCCAGGATAACAACATAATTGACGTAATCTTGTAAGTTCCGCTAATATCGCAATTTTGTTTTCCTTGAATTCTTGATCTGTTTGTTTTGTAAGAAGAAGTTTAATCTTTTGCACTTCTGCGTCATAGAGTTGTTTTTGTTCACCTTCTAATGGGGCATAGTAAACTTCTTCTAATTTATCTGGTAGATCTTTTAATACGTCTTTTTTCACTCTTCTCAACACAAAAGGGGTAATCATTTGATTCAATTCTCGTTCCATCAAATCATCGTTATCTCTGACAATTGGTGTTTCAAATCTCTTCTTGAATGTTTGATAATTATAGAAGAAACCTGGCATCATATAATCAAAGATAGACCATAATTCAGATAAACGATTTTCGATTGGTGTACCAGTCAACGCAAGTTTGAAAGATGCTTGAATTGCCTTTACAGCTTGCGCATTCATTGTGTTCGCATTTTTGATATATTGTGCTTCATCAATGACTTCACAGGAGAATTTGATATTTTCATATAGTTCAATATCACGTTGTAAAATATGATAAGAAGTAATCAATACTTCATTTTCTTGAGATGTTTCAATTAATTGTTTTCTTTCTTCTTGTGTACCTTGAATCATACGATGAGGTAAAGAAGGTAAGAATTTGTCAATTTCTTTAGACCAGTTATAAACAAGAGAAGCTGGACAAACAATTAAAGTACGTTTGCGATCTTTCCAGTTTCCTAACATCGCAATGACTTGTAATGTCTTACCAAGACCCATTTCATCCGCAAGTAATCCACCAAATCCATTATCTCTTAATGCACATAACCAACGCATACCATTCAATTGGTATGTCCTTAGAGTTGCGTTTAAATCAACAGGCACTTCATAATCTTCTTGATTAATTGTTTCTATCTTTTGAATCATATGACGGAAAGAATTATCGTAATCTAAATTGTATGCTTGTTCTTTTTGTAAAGATTCTAAATACATTGCACGATATTTAGGAACTTCAATAGATCCAGATTCAATTTGTTTTTTCTTGAGAGACAAAGTATCTGTGAGTGTATGTAATTCATCAAAGTTAGAATTTTCAACATTGATGAAAGACCCATCTTTTAAACGATAGAATTTTTTCTTTCGATCGTACTTTGATAAAATATCAGATAATTCTTTTAAGGATAAATCTAAAGATACAAGATCTAATTGTAGTAAATCATGATTTACAGAAATACCGATATTTACTTTCTGCATAGGACGAACAGTCAAATGTTTTAAACGATCAGAAATAAATACAGTTGTTAATGATTGCATTGCAGGAATAGAAACCGTTATAAATTCGTACAATGCTTCATCATTTCCATGGAATGTTAATAAGGAATTGGATTCATCAAAGGAATTAAAATATTGTCTAACTTTTTGTTCGATAATTCTTTCTTCATCTAAATCACGGTTACCATCTTTAGAAGTATTTAAAATGTTATATGTGTTATTAGAATAGATTGCCTTGATTTCACATGTAATTACGTCATTTTGAGGACTATCTAAATAGATTTCGAACTTAGGTGGTTCAATAGTATAGTCATATGGATCATATTCTATGTTATCTACCATCGTATTTGTAGATAGAAGTGGGTAGATGTATTTTGAGAACTTTGGAAGATCTCTTTCCGCAATAAATAATCCGTGACCATGCCCTTCATGAATGAGGTCTAATATTAAACCTAAGTTCTTAGTGATAGGTGTCTTATAAATCTTAAATTCTAAATCAGATACGATATAATAATAAGAGTTTCCTTTTGCGTATACAAGTTCAGGACATTTTAAAATACAACCATTATCTTTCTTTTCAATAGAAGAATGAATTGGAGGCATTGTGGATTCTAATTCCCAAAAATTTGGTTCAAATGCGATATTATTTTTTTCAATGATATCAAAGAATTCATCTAAGTATCTTCCTTTTAAATCAATTTGGCGATGCATTACATTTCCAGAATATGCATAATAATTGTAATTGAAAAAAGTATCTTGTTTGGATTCTAAATAGTTATCATTTTTATTGTATAAACTTAGTAAAAAAGTAACAAGTTTTTGAGATGGCGTATCAAATGCTTCTACACAATGGATGAATTCTAAGTTTTTTCCATATTTTTTAGATTCATGATTTGAAATCATATCACAAAATGCATTGATACTTTGAACAACATACATATGTTTATCAGAAGAACCTACTTTAAAAGAAACACCCAATGTATTATTTCTTGCGTATTCGATGATAGGACGAAGTTTGACTTGTCCAATGACATCTGCGGATTTGGATTGTGAAATCGTATTCAATAAGTTTGTGACCAATGTATCACTCATTACAGAAACTGGTTTTCTTTTAATACCAGAACCAATGGATAAAGATTCTTCATCGATGTATGTTAACAAAACAGCAGCGATATGCTTGCATGGTACAAAGTTATCTTCATAATATGGGCATGTACAAGTAGAAGTGAGAATGTTATCGCTTCTTCCAAGTACGACACGTACTTCATAATCCGTTTTATATTCGGAACTTTCTACCCAGGTTTCAATTTCTGTCATACCGTTCAAGTCATTTTCGTAAACCATCAATTCACCTACATTTCCCCATTCTTTTAAATGGGTTCCACGTTGTATCATTGCAGGAGCGATATATCTAAATAAAGCCTGTTTTGTAAGCATATAATACCTCCATTACTATCCCAATATTTTAACATAGAACCACTTCCTTTTTGCATATATTCCTAAATACTGTCATAATATTTTTATGGATAAAACATTGTTAGAAATACATGATGCAGCAAGAGAAAATCATGTTCCAATCATGAAAGATGATGGGATGGAATTCTTGTTGAATCTGATAGAAAAGAATGAAAATATAAGAGATATTTTAGAGATTGGAACAGCAGTTGGATATTCTTCTATCAATATGGCAAAGATACGTTGGGATAATCAAATTGATACGTTAGAAATTAATCCAAAGATGTATGAACAAGCTATTCAAAATATTCAATCAGAAAACTTACAAGATAGAATTCATGTACATTTAATAGATGGAGCATCATATGAAACAAAGAAAATCTATGATTTGATTTTTATTGATGCCGCAAAATCTCAATATCGAAGATACTTAGAACATTTCATGAAAAATAGTCGTATAGGAACGATTTTTGTGTTTGATAATTTGAACTTTCATGGCATTGTAGATGATGAAAAGCTATCTCATAATCGTAGTACGATACAAATGGTACATAAAATTAAAAAGTTCAGAGAACATATTATACGTGATACTAGATTTGATACGACATTTTATGATATTGGAGATGGAATCGCTGTCAGTATAAGAAAAGAATAGAACGAATGTTCGTTCTATTCTACATTGGATACATGTGGTAAGACTTCTGGTGGAATCAAACATTTGTAAGAATCCCCTTGGAGTCTTGTTTTTAATTCTTCTGTTGCCTTTTCAATCAAAGATGGATCGTTGTATAGTGTCTTAGCTGCATCGAATAAGATATCACCAGCTAACATACAACCTTTATATGCGATAGCACTCTTTCCTTGTGCGACCCATTGCCAACTATGTGCACCTGCACCAATCGAATAACAAGCTGTATTTACTTGTGCTGTTGGAACACACCAAGAAACATCACCTACATCAGTAGATCCCATTTCACATACATCAGAATGGTTTGTTTCAATGAAATAATCATTGATTGGTCTATTTTGAACATTGTCAATGACTGCTTGTTTATCTTTTGCGAATTGAGGAAGATCACTCATAACATTTTTAACATCATATGTATCTTTGAATGCTTGTGCGTAAGCAAGTTCTTCTTCTGTATAATCATTTTTATATACTTTTCTAAAGGAATCCGCTAATACATCTTCTAATACGAAGTTAGGTACTTGGTTACTGAGTCCTTCATCAAAGATGACATCAACAGTTGTACCTGTCATAAGCGCTGCACCTTTAGCGCAATCAATGACTCTTTGATAGAGTTCTTCACATTGTGGATTTGTTGCGGAACGAACAAAGTATTTTAGAACTGCTTCACTCTGCACGACATTTGGTGCTTTACCACCAGCATTTGTATAAGCGTAGTGAATACGATCAGTTGGAAGCATGTGTTCTCTGAGGTAGTTTACACCAACATTCATAAGTTCACATGCATCTAATGCACTTCTTCCTAAATGAGGAGCACCAGCAGCGTGTGCGGATACGCCATGGAACTTAAAGAAACAAGAAATACAAGATTGAGAAGAACCTGTAACGACTTGGTTATAGAGACTTGGGTGCCATGTTAAAGCTACATCACAATCACTAAAATAACCATCTCTTGCCAAATATGCTTTTCCAGATCCACTTTCTTCAGCAGGACAGCCAACCATCTTTACTGTTCCTGGTAAGTTATTTTCTTGTAAGTAATTCTTAAATTCAATTGCTGCACGGATAGAACCTGTACCTAATAAATGGTGTCCACAGCCATGACCTGTATCGTTTGGATTTGTGATTGGTTCACAATGTGTGACATCTGCTTTTTGGTTGAGTCCAAATAATGCATCATATTCTGCTAAGAAACAAATCACTGGATGTCCACTACCATAAACTGCTTCATATGCAGTTTCCATATTTGCGATATTCTTATTTACTTGAAATCCTTCATTTTCTAGGAATTTGCACATGGCTTCGGAAGATTTGAATTCTTCCATGCCAGTTTCTGCATATCCCCATATTTCATCAATTAAAGCCTTATAATCTGCCATAATTCCTCCTAATTGTCTAAATATCTCTTTAAGAAATCTCTTGTTCTTTCATTCTTTGGTGCACCAAAGATTTCTTGTGGTGTACCTTCTTCTAAGATGATACCTTTATCCATAAATACGACACGATTGCTGACTTCTTTTGCGAATGTCATTTCATGTGTTACAACAACCATTGTCATACCTTCTTCGGCAAGTTGTTTCATAACATCTAATACTTCACCAACGATTTCTGGATCTAATGCAGATGTTGGTTCATCAAACAACATGATTTTTGGATTCATACAAAGTGCACGTGCAATCGCAACTCTTTGTTTTTGACCACCAGATAATGTCTTTGTGCTAGCGTGAATGAAATCTTGCATACCTACTTGAATCAAACGTTCTGTAGCGAGCTTTTCTGCTTCTTGTTTATTCATATGTTTGATCATGATAGGAGCTAATGTACAGTTATCTAAAACATTCATATTTGGAAATAAGTTGAATGATTGGAAAACCATTCCAATATCTTCACGTAGTTGATTGATATTTGTACTTAAGTCTGTTAAATCTGCATCTTCAAAATAAATATGTCCTGAATCAGGTTCTTCTAATAGATTGATACAACGTAACATCGTACTTTTACCAGAACCAGAAGCACCAATGACAGTTACTACTTCACCTTGATGTACTGTTAGATTGATATCCGTTAATACACGTAAGGAACCAAAAGACTTTTCTAAATTTTCAATTTTTAATATCTCGTTCATAGTTCCTCCTTAGTTACTACTTGGTACACCATGTTGTACTGGCATATCCATTCTCTTCGCAAAGAAATTCATAAGAGCTTGTAAGCAAAGTGTTAAGATGAAATAAATTACTGCAGTAATCATGTATGTTTCTAGATATACATAATATGTACCAGCAATTGTTGTTGTCATAAACATTAATTCTGTCATACCAACAACATTCATAACAGAAGTATCTTTAATGTTGATAATAAATTCATTACAAATAGCTGGAATACTATTTCGAATCGCTTGTGGGAAAATAACTTTACGCATTGTTTGCCAATTGCTTAAACCTAAAGAACGTGCAGCTTCGACTTGTCCTTTATCAATAGCTTCTACAGATCCTCTTAAGATTTCTGTAATATAAGCAGCTGTATTCAAAGATACCGTAACTGCCGAAGCGAAGAATACAGAATAGATTCCATTGAGTTCTGTAACTGTCATATTAGGAAATAAAGTACGAATAAAACGGAAACCTGCATAATAAATAACAAGTCCTTGTACCATCATAGGTGTTCCACGAATGATCGTAACGTAGAAAGAACCAATTGCGTTACCTGTTAGCTTTAAAGCTTGGAAGAATTCAGAATCTCTTTTATCAGGTTTTGAAATACGACAGAACACAAGTAACATCGCAATGACAAAACCAACAATCGTACCAACAAACGCAAGTTCTAAAGTATGAATAATACCTGTATAGAATGTCTTGAAGTTATTGATGAAGATGTATGCCATTGTACTAAAGAATGTTAATCCTTTTTGTGAACTTGAAGTCATCGCAACTAAGATATCTGAGATTCCAGCAAGTAACACGCGATCTACAAAGGCTAATAAGAATACAACAAATGAAATTGTCACAAAGATCTTTTCAACAATGTTATTTTCTTTGTTATGTAAGAATACATGTTTCACAAAGATAACGATTGCGGAAAGTAGTCCTAAATATGCAAGTGCTTTTACCAATAGTGTTGGTAAGAAGAAAAGGATACAAATGAGATTGACATTAACAGGAGAATAGGAGTTGATAAAACAACTCCCAATGATTCCTGCAAATACACTCAGCATCCAAATATGATTTTTCCAAGTGATTTGATTCATATAACTCCTTATTCTGGTTGACTAGCAACTGCTTGTTCCCAAATTTGTTCTCTAGTAGCTGTATCAATATGAGATAAAGCAGTATTTACTTCTTCTAATAGATCTGTATCTTCTAAACGAATACCTACACATGAACCTGTGAATTCAAGTGTGAAACCATGTCCATCTTCAAATTGAAGAATTGTGTAATCGTCATCATCACCATACAATGCATCAGCTGTATCATCGTCTAAGATAACTGCGTCAACTAAACCTTCTTGTAATTGAGATGCCATGTTAGGAACATCTTGTGCTGGTGTAGCGTGTACAACGCCTTCGATTTGATCAATGGCTGTATCATAGAATGTATTGATTTGTCCAATGACAGTAGCGCCTGCGAATTCTTGGATGTCTGTAGCGTCCTTGTATGGGCTGTCCTTTGGAACAACTAATACATATTGAGACTTTTTATGACTGTATGTATCAGAGAAGGCAATGGATTCCTTACGTTCAGGTGTATCTGCCATGCCCGCAATGATTAAATCGATTTGACCTTCCTTTAATGCTTGAATCAAACCTGTCCAAGCAAGCTTTACGATTTCGATATCCACATCCATTTCTTCCGCTAATAGCTTAGACATTTGAACGTCATAACCTTCTGCGTAGAAACCATCTAAATTTGAAATAGGAAGGTTTGTATCAGAAGCTGTATCTTCTTGCCAGTTACTTGGTGCGTAATCACATTCCATACCAATTCTCAATACAGTTTTCTTTGTGGAAGAAGAATCTGTTGTTTCTGTTGTAGCAGAAGTAGAAGTGTCAGTTAGTCCTGCAGTACATCCTGCAAGAGATAGGCTCATAGCGAGCGTACATAGTGTTGTAATAAATCTTTTCATGTTTTTTCTCTCACTTTCGTTTTTGTAAAAAATAAAAACGTCCCGTAAGAGACGTGATTGTACAAATAAATCTGAACAAACAAAGCGCCTCTTCTTTTTGAAGGAGTGTTATGAATATTCTTCATAACCCCACGAATTATATTCACCAACATAATTCGTTCGGCGATGGTTACCTTTCACTTGTTTCATAGTCCGTCGACTCCACAAGATACTCTTTTGCATCGCTACCTCTTGTTTTGATTTTTACGAGTTCTATTTTCACATAGAAAATTAAAGAACGCAATAACTTTTTGAAAAAAGTTTTGTTTCTTTCAAATAATTATGAAAATATTTTCAAAAAAAAGACTCTGCATATACAGAGCCTAGAAGTGTCCACCACCAGAATGCATGCCACCACTACTGGAGAAGTGACTTCCTCCAGGTGATCCTCCACCATGATCATGATCATCGCGAGGAATTGGTGTTCTTGTGACAGTTCGATATAAATACATATCTCTTTGATTTGTGAGATGTAATCCATTTTCATTCACATAGTTGAAAGCACTTGTGGCAATACGTTTTGTTTTATGTTTACTTTTAAGAATAAGTACAACGATAAGGGCAATGATTGGTGGAACAACAAATGTTAACAACTTTTTCATGCTTGTATCTTCATGGTAAATTTCACCATTATCATAATCGTAATCGTAGTTACTTCCATATGCTTCACCATGTTCATTGTAGTATGTCATGAGTGATTCCGCTTCTGAAATATAGTCGTGAATTGCTTGTTCATAATTATGTTCTTTTAAAGATACATATGCAGCAGAATCCATTTGATCCATGCCATCTAACGTAAACATTTCTTGGTTTGCGTTACCTGGAATATAAACTTGATAACTACCACCTTCATTTGAAAAAGTAATAAGCAATAACACTCCATCATTACTATCTCCATATCCTAAATTTTCGGATGCATAATAATTTTCAATATAATCATCCATATAATCATAGGATTCTCCAGTTTCATCTTGAATGATTCTAGCGTAGATTCCGTAGGAGTATGTATCAGATACTTGTTTTGCGTATTGTTGTAAAGAAACGATTTGTTCACTTGTTAATACACCATATGTGTCATCTACATAAACATCACTTGAGGCATGTATAGATGTAAATGGAATACAAAGGAATAATGTACAGAATAATACAATATTTCGTATGATTTTCATAATTTTCCCTCACTTTATAACACATAGAGTGCGATATACATCGCTACGATTCCAAGGATTGAAATAATCAAGAATAAACCAATCATCTTTTTGTAGTCAATTGGTAAATCATCACCAATCATCTTT
>CAVLCI010000007.1:0-51998 GCA_963661415.1 Bifidobacteriaceae bacterium
AGCAAAGAAGCATATCTTCTAGCAAGATAGAATATCCCATCTAAGCGAAACTGGACTAGGCGTTCCTCTTGTAAGGAACGAGAACCCAGCGTAGCCTAGAACCCCACGACTTTAGTCGTCGGGAGTATCAGTAATGATTTAGAACCATAATATAATCCTAATTTATCAATGATTGTATACATTGGAGAAGAAAGGGTGTTTGTAAGTTGTACGATGGAAATCATAGTACCATATGTCCATATGTCATACTTCCTTTTTGAACAAAATAAATACCTAATACAAATCCTGTAGAATTTAATAAAGTTAAGAAAAAATGACTGATTTCTGAAATTGAATAATTCAATCTTTCTAAATGAATATAACTATTGCATATATTTTTGGATTTTTCAGATAGATTTTGATTAACATAATTTTCAATATTATTATTTTTGATAATATCAAAACCACTTAAATAATCTTTTATTGTTTTTGTGTAGATTTTAGAATGCTTAGAAACTTCTTTCTGTTTTACTTCTAATGAATGTTTTATGATCTTTGGGATTAGGACTAAAACGAACATTAGAACATAAAGAATAAAAGTAACAACGATATTAATTCTAAGTAATAAAAATGTAGATAGTATAAATGATGTAATACTTGTAATGAAAAGGATTATATTTTCTAAATAATTTGTTTTGATTAATAGTAAATTTGTATCAATATCATTTATGACTTCGCTTTGATCATCTAGTAAATTCTTGTCGAAAATGGACTTAACGTAATCATTTCGTATATCTTTAATGATTTCATTTGTTAGATAAGATTTTGAATAATTGCTGATATAGCTAAGTAATCTAACAATACCTATATAAATGATTATAAACAATAAATTTTTGATGAAATCAATATTCGTAGATTGATCTATTAAGTATTCCATTATTTTTGAGAAATAAACCCAAAGAGTTGTAGAAGTAATACCTAATAATACTGTTAAAGCTAGTATCTTTTTATGTTTTTTTAAATAGTATGTCATATATCTTTGATATTTTATCATACAGAAAAAAAATACCAATTAAGTTGAATTTGAGTAATTATTCTACAGATTGAATTGCAATCATTTTTGATGATAATTCAGTTTTCATTTCTTCTGATAAAGCATTATCTGTAATCACAGTAATTGGATTTTTCAGATTCATTGGTACAGTTCCGATATGATTGAATTTATCGCTTTCTGTGATGACAATAATTTGATCTGCAGAAGACGCCATGTCTTTGACTGCTTGTGCGCGTAATTGATCTTTATTTGTGAAACCAGTTGTAGAGGAATATCCATCTGTTCCGATAAAGAAGTATTTTACGTGGAAGTTTTTGACACTTTCAGAAATCATTGGTCCAACCAAACATTGGGAATCTTTTTGATAGATACCACCAAGTAAAATGACATTTGTTTGCGTATTTCTTAAAGATTCAGCGATATATGCACTGTTTGTAATAATTGTTAAATTATTTTTTTTGTTAGAAAGAATAGAAGCGAGTAATGCACAACAACTACCACTTTCTATCATGATTGTATCTCCATCTTGGATGAGTGTACTTGCCTTTTGGGCAATCTTCATTTTTTTATCATAATGATATGCAAGTCTTCCGTTGATATCATCTGCATTATTGATTTCTGCATATCCATGTATTCTTTTCACAAGACCTTTTTCTTCTAATGCATCTAGATCTTTACGAATTGTAACTTGTGATACATTACATAATTCTGATAATTGAACAACATCAATTCTTTTTTGTTCAGTTAATATTTCTAGTATTTTAGTAACTCTATCTTTTTTCATATGCCCTCCTAAAAGAATGCATCAATTCCATTTTGAATTAAAATAGCTTGATATTCTGTTAAATCTTCTTTGTGTAAAGCAGGAACATCTTTATAATAATAGTTTTCATTTAATAATTCATATTTATTTTCACCAAATTGATGGAAAGGTAATAGTTGGACACGTTTGGCTCCAACATATTTTAATTGATTCGCTAAGCCTTGTGCGTCTTCTAATGTATCATTGAATCCGGGAATCACTGGTGTTCTAGGAAGAACTATTTTTCCTAATGCGATTGCTTTTTTTATGTTTTCTAAGATCAATTCATTTGGTACACCGGTATATTCTTTGTGTTTATCTGAATTCCAATGTTTCATATCAAATAAAATATAATCAATATTATCAATGACTTTTAAAAAGGTATTTGGTTGTGCGAATCCTGTTGTTTCACAAGCTGTATGTAGATGTTCTTCTTTGCATGCTTTGAGAAATTCTATCGCAAAAGTAGGTTGTGCTAATAATTCACCACCACTTAAAGTAACGCCACCATTACTTTCTTCGTAGAATACTTCATCTTGTAATACAACATCTAATACTTCTTGGACTGTCTTTGTATCTCCTTCATGTTTAAGTGCTTTTACAGGACATTCTTTTTCACAATGTAAACAACCATTACATGCATCATGTTGAATGATAATGTGATTGTCTTTGAATTGAATTGCTTGTTTAGGACAAGTTTCTATACAATGCTTACAACCAATGCATTTTTTTTGATCCCAAAGTACTTGTACATTTGTGGATTGTGATTCTGGGTTTGCACACCACTTACAATGTAAAGGACATCCTTTTAAAAATACAACAGTTCGAATACCTGGACCATCATTTACACTGAATTTTTGAATATTAAATACAACACCTGTTTGATTTCTATTTGCTGACATAATTTTATCTCCATGGATATCCTAACATAGAATATATGAATTTGAAATATAAAACTTACGAATGAAAGTGTGGTGTGTTAAATACGTAATAAAATGATTGACTTATTTTACTGGAATGATATATTGAAAGCATAAAAACTTACGAATGAAAGGTGAGGGTATGGAAAACGTAGAACATTTTGGAGCTTTAACAAATAGAATGCAAGCATTTCGAGAAGAAGTACTTGATGAAAAACCTTATGTAGATGCAGAAAGAGCAGTCATTGTTACAGATGTATACAAGAAACATCAAAATCAACCACGAGTAATGTTGCGTGCATTGATGTTAAAAGAAATCTTAGAAAAACAATCGATTTATATTGAAGATAAAACATTACTTGTAGGAAACCAAGCAACAAAAAATAGAAATGCACCTGTATTTCCAGAATATACAATGAAATTCATCATTGATGAATTAGATTTGTTTGAAAAAAGAGATGGTGATGTTTTTTATATTACGGAAGAAACAAAACACCAATTAAGAAATATCGCTCCGTTTTGGGACAATAATAATTTACGTGCTAGAGGAGAAGCTTTATTGCCAGAAGATGTATCTGTTTTTATGGAAACAGGTGTATTTGGCATGGAAGGAAAATTAAATGCAGGGGATGCACATCTTTCTGTGAATTATCAAAAATTATTAAAAGAAGGATTGGAGGGCTATGAAACAAGAGTTAAAGAATTATTGAATTCTTTAGATTTAACAAAACCAGATGCAATTGATCAAAGAATCTTTTATAAAGCTGTATTAACAGTCATTGAAGGTGTACATACATTTGCGAATCGTTATTCTTTATTAGCGAAAGAAATGAGTGAAAAAGAAACAGATTTGAATCGTAAAAAAGAATTGCTAGAAATTAGTGATATATGTAGTAGGGTTCCATATTATCCTGCAAATAGTTTTAAAGAAGCGGTGCAGTCTGTATGGTTTATTCAATTAATTCTACAAATTGAATCGAATGGACATTCTTTATCATATGGTAGATTTGATCAATATATGTATCCTTATTATAAAAAAGATGTTGAAGAAGGAAAAATAACTGACGATGAAGTTTTGGAATTATTAGATTGTTTATGGATCAAAACATTAACGATTAATAAAGTTCGTTCACAAGCGCATACGTTATCTTCTGCAGGTTCTCCGATGTACCAAAATGTAACAATTGGTGGACAAACAACGGATAAAAAAGATGCAGTCAATGATTTATCCTTTTTGGTATTAAGATCTGTTGCACAAACAAGATTAACACAACCAAACTTAACAGTTCGTTATCATAAAAACTTAAATCAAAAATTTTATGATGAATGTATTGAAGTTGTAAAACTTGGATTTGGTATGCCAGCATTCAATAATGATGAAGTGATTATTCCTTCCTTTATTAATTGGGGCGTCAAAGAAGAAGATGCATATAACTATAGTGCGATTGGTTGTGTAGAAACTGCAGTTCCAGGGAAATGGGGCTATCGTTGTACGGGAATGTCTTACATCAATTTTCCTAGGGTATTATTATGCACAATGAATAACGGAATTGATGTGACAAGCGGTAAACGATTTACAAAAGGATATGGCTATTTCAAAGATTTTAAGACGTATGAAGATTTAATTTCTGCTTGGGATAAAACAGTTCGAGAAATGACAAGATATTCTGTAATTGTTGAAAATGCAATCGATAAAGCAAGTGAAAGAGATGTACCAGATATTCTATGTTCTTGTTTAACAGATGATTGTATTGGAAGAGGTAAGACCATCAAGGAAGGTGGTGCTGTGTATGACTTCATTTCAGGTTTACAAGTAGGTATCGCAAATATGGCGGATTCTCTAGCTGCTATCAAAAAACTTGTTTATGAAGAAAAAAAGATCACACAACAACAATTATGGGATGCGATATTAGATGACTTCCAAACAGAAGAAAATCAAAAGATTCAACAGATGTTGATCAATGAAGCACCAAAGTATGGAAATGATGATGATTCTGTCGATCAATTGGTTGTAGAAGCATATGATTCCTATTTAGATGAAATTAAAAAATATCCAAATACAAGATTTGGTAGAGGTCCAATTGGTGGAATTCGTTATGGTGGCACTTCATCCATTTCCGCAAATGTAGGACAAGGTATGGGTACATTTGCAACACCAGACGGAAGAAATGCATGGGAACCATTAGCGGAAGGCTGCTCTCCAGCACACAATTGTGATAAGTCAGGACCTACGGCTGTCTTTAAGACTGTTGCGAAATTACCAACCGAAAAAATTACTGGTGGCGTATTATTAAATCAAAAGATGACACCAACTATGATTGCAACAGAAGAAAATAAACAAAAGTTAGAAATGTTGATTCGTGCTTTCTTTAATCGATTACATGGATATCATGTACAATACAACATTGTTTCAAAAGAAACGTTGATTGATGCACAATTACATCCAGAAAAACATAAAGATCTCATTGTTAGAGTTGCAGGATATTCTGCATTCTTCAATGTATTAAGTAAGAAAACACAAGATGATATTATTGGTAGAACAGAACAGAGTTTATAGAGGGAAAATATATGAAATTATTTATTGATGATGCGAATATTGAAGAAATAAAGCGTTTATATGATTTATATCCAATTGATGGTGTAACAACAAATCCTTCCATTTTAAGTAAACAAAATAGAGATCCAAAAGAAGTTCTTAAAGAAATCAGAGATTTGATTGGAGAAGAAGGTGTTTTATTTGCACAAGCATTGCCAAAAGATGCGGAAGGTATGATACAAGATGCAATTTCTATTATCAATGTATTAGGGAGAAATACAGTTGTAAAGATTCCATCCATTCCAGAAGGTTTTAAAGCAATTAAGATTTTAAAAGAAAAAGGAATTCAAACATGTGGAACGGTTGTTTATACACCAATGCAGGCTTATTTAGCCGCAAAAGCTGGTGCGAGTTATGTAGCGCCATATGTGAATCGAATTGATAATCTAGGCTATGATGGTGTGAAAGTAACAAAAGATATTCATGATATTTTAGAAAAGAATCATATGAATTGTATGGTGTTGGCTGCATCTTTTAAAAATAGTCAACAAGTATTAGAACTATGTGAATATGGAATTGGTTCAGCAACTTGTGCACCTAGTGTGATTGATGCGTTTGTAAAGAATGCCGCAATTGATGAAGCAGTTGATACATTTATTTCTGACTTTAATAAACTAGGATCCAAAAAAACTATGAAAGAATATTTTGAATGAAACTAGGTTTTCCTAGTTTTTTTCTTGCATAAGCTTTTTGGAAGAACTAAACTTGTATTCGATTATAGGGGAAGAAAATATGTCAATGATATTGGAGTGGTTTCAGAAAACAAAAGTACAAGTTGGTTTATGTTTATTAGCAGTTATCATAGGGGCGATAACTGGTAGTATTGATACGTTATTTGGTATTGTATTAGGGAAGTTAACAAATTTGAGAGAAACAAATAATCTTTATTTTTTGATATGTCTTCCATTTGGTGCGTTGTTAATTTCTTATGTATTTCAAAAGCATGGTGGAAAATGCAAAAAAGGAATGGGTCTCGTTTTTGAGGTGGAAGAAGGAAAAGAAAAAGAAATTCCACTTTTACTGATTCCTTTTGCGGTTTGTGGAACATGGATTTCTCACTTAGTTGGAGGTAGTGCAGGTAGAGAAGGGGTTGCGATGCAAATTGGTGCAACTGTTTCAAACTGGTTTGCGGATAAAGTGCATCTTGAAAATGCGAGTCGTTATTTATTGCCAATTGGTTTGTCTGCGGGATTTGCGGGACTATTTCAAACACCAATCGCTAGTGTTTTATTTGCGATGGAGGTTTTGGTTGCAGGAGAAATTCGTTATCCTATTTTTTTGCCTTCATTGGTTGCGGCATTTGTTGCTTCAACGACTTCTTCTTTTTTGGGATTAACTTCTTCTGCAATTTCATTTAGTGGTACATTGCATTGGAATACAAAAACAATGCTTATTTTAGTGATACTAGGAATCCTTTTTGGAATTGTTGGAAATCTCTTTTCTTTTTGTATGCATGCTGCTCAACATAAAGCTGCTGCATTATTTCCAAATGCAATGCGTAAATCAATTGTATTAGGAACGATAACAGCGGTCTTATTGATTGTATTGCATTGTGGAAGATATTCTGGAGCTGGTGGTAATCTAATAACACTAGCTATCAATCATGAACAAATCTATGCTTATGATTGGATTTTGAAGTTTGGTTTAACAATATTAACAATGTGTTCTGGTTTAATGGGTGGAGAGGTTGTGCCACTATTTACGATTGGAGCATCATTAGGTGCGGTCATTGGTCCAATCTTTGGGTTGGATAGTGCATTTGTTGCGATGCTTGGATATGCGGCTGTATTTAGTTCTGGAACAAATACATTTTTTGCGGCTATTTTTGTTGGAAGTGAAATCTTTGGTTTTCAATATATGCCATATTTCTTTATTGTATGCGCAGTGTCTTATATTTGTAATCAAAATCATTCTATTTATGGATTACAGAAATCTATTTTTCCAAGAATGAAAAAATGTAATGAAAAAATGAAAAACTGAAAGTGCCTATTTTAGGGGACTTGGTGATGGTTCATGAAAACAGGTGATTTGTGAAGAAATAAACAAATAAATTATCGTTATTTTTGATTGTTTTTTACTTGAAAGTGGCGTTAAAAGGAAGTATTCTTTTGAAGGATAAAATAAATAGTTGGATTTCCAACTATTTATTTATCGTTAGAGGTAGACGAAATGAATGTAATTAAAAGAAGTGGTGAAGAAGTTTCTTTTGATGCTGAAAAGATTCTTCATGCGATTGAAAAAGCAAATGTAGCAACACAAGAAAATAGACGTATTTCTGATGAAAAAATTACTGAAATCACAAATAGAGTCATTGAAAAATGCAATGATATTGCGCGTGCAATTTCTGTAGAAGAAATTCAAGATCTTGTTGAATATGAATTGATGGCAGAAGGCGCATATACAGTTGCACATAATTATATTACATATCGTTATGAAAGAGCATTGGTCCGTAAAGCGAACACAACAGATAAAAAGATTCTTTCATTATTAGGACGTAATAATGAAGAAGCAATGCAAGAAAACTCCAATAAGAATCCTACTGTTAATTCTACACAACGTGATTATATGGCGGGTGAAGTATCAAAAGATATCACTAGAAGATTTTTATTGCCAAAAGATATTTGGGATGCGCATGAGAAGGGAATCATTCATTTTCATGATTCGGATTATTTCGCACAACCAATGTACAATTGTTGCTTGGTGAATCTAGAAGATATGTTACAAAATGGTACAGTGATTTCAGGTACTCATATTGATAAACCACATAGTTTCGCAACTGCTTGTAATATCGCAACACAAATCATTGCACAAGTAGCTTCTAACCAATATGGTGGACAAACAATTACATTATCTCACTTAGCTCCATTTGTTGATATTTCTAGAAAGAAATATCAAAAGTCAGTAAAAGCTGAAATGGAAGCTGCAGGTGTTATTGTAGATGATGAAAAGATCAATAAGATTGCGGAAGAGAGAGTAAAAAGAGAAGTTACAACAGGTGTTCAAACAATTCAATATCAAATCATTACATTGATGACAACAAATGGACAAGCACCTTTTGTTACGGTATTCATGTATTTAGATGAAGTGCCAGAAGGTCAAACAAGAGATGATTTAGCACTGATCATTGAAGAAATGTTGAAACAAAGAATGCAAGGTGTAAAGAATGAAAAAGGTGTTTATATTACTCCAGCATTCCCTAAGTTAATTTATTGTTTAGATGAAGATAACATTACAAGTGATTCTAAATATTATTACTTAACAAAATTAGCTGCAGAATGTACAGCTAAGAGAATGGTTCCAGATTATATTTCTGCTAAAATTATGAAGGAATTAAAGAATGATGTATATCCATGTATGGGATGCAGATCATTCTTAACACCAGATCGTTTTACAGATGAAGGATGGGAAAATCATGAACATGCATTGAACAGTTCTTCAAAACATAAATATTATGGAAGATTTAATCAAGGTGTTGTAACTATCAATTTAGTAGATGTTGCTTGTTCTTCAAAGAAAGACATGAAGAAGTTCTGGGAAATCTTTGATGAAAGATTAGAGCTATGTTATAGAGCTTTAATGATTCGTCATGAAAGATTAAAAGGTACACCAAGTGATGTCGCTCCAATTCTATGGCAATATGGTGCAATCGCAAGATTAAAGAAAGGCGAAACAATTGATAAGTTATTGTTTAACGGTTATTCTACGATTTCTTTAGGATATGGAGGACTTGCGGAATGTGTTCGTTATATGACAGGCTTATCTCATACAACACCAGAAGGTGAAAGATTTGGACTCGCTGTAATGAAACATTTGAATGATGCTTGTAATAAGTGGAAACAAATGACAAATATTGATTTCTCTGTTTATGGAACACCAATGGAATCAACAACGTATAAATTTTCAAAATGCTTACAAGAAAGATTTGGCATCATTAAAGGTGTAACTGATAAGAACTACATTACGAATTCTTATCATATCCATGTTACAGAAGAAATTAATGCATTTGATAAATTGACTGAAGAAAGTAAATTCCAAGAACTTTCTCCAGGTGGAGCGATTTCTTATGTAGAAGTACCAAACATGCAGAATAATGTACAAGCTGTATTACAATTGATGAAACATATTTATAACACAATTATGTATGCAGAATTGAATACAAAGAGTGATTATTGCCAAGTTTGTGGATATACTGGTGAAATTCAAATTGAAGAAAATGAAAATAAGAAATTGATTTGGAAGTGTCCAAATTGTGGCAATACAGATCAAAATAAAATGAACGTAGCTAGAAGAACTTGTGGTTATATTGGTACACAATTCTGGAATCAAGGAAGAACACAAGAAATCAAAGAAAGAGTATTGCATTTATAAAATAACAAAAGAGGTTTTCATATAAACCTCTTTTGTTATCTTAAGAATTAAATTTTAGAAGTTACTTTCAACAACTGGTCTAACTACGATTTCTTGAATCATGCCATCTTCATTGTTTTCAATTGCGTATACTACATGTTTCGCAATTGTTTCAGGTCTTAGATAATCAGGTCTATCTAATGTTCTAAAGCTTGTATCAACACCACCGGGATAAACATCTAATACTTTGATACCTTTATCTTTGACTTCTTTTAATAGAATCTTAGATAGAGATTCAAATGCATTTTTACTTGCGGTATAACCACCGTTATTTGGGTTATTAAATAAACAACAAGAAGATAAGATATTAATGATCATTCCTTCTTTTTTTTCTAACATGGAAGGGATGCATTTTTGAATGCAGATCATTGGGGCAATCGTATTCACATTTAACATTGCTTGTAAATTAGACACTAGGATGTCTTTTACTTCTGCTTTTCCTGCGTTGAATCCAGCATTATTAATTAGAATATCAACACCACCACTAACTTGAATATCTTCTAGTGCTGCATTTAAAGCATTTTGATCTTGCATGTCAAAAGTATATTTCTTAGCGATATGTTTGATATCTAGAGCGTCCATTTTAGATGGTGTTCTTCCAAATAGATATAGCGAATATCCTTCTTTATCTAACGCATACGCAATGGCTTTTCCGATTCCATCACTTGCGCCTGTAATTAATACGTTTTTCATTTTATATCTTTGATTTTCCTTTCGTATTCTTTGTTGTTTTTAAAATAATCTCCAGAAATAATATCTTCTAGTTCGTGAGAAACAACTTGTGTTATGCGTAAAA
This sequence comes from Bifidobacteriaceae bacterium, assembly GCA_963661415.1. Classification (GTDB taxonomy): domain Bacteria; phylum Bacillota_I; class Bacilli_A; order Erysipelotrichales; family Erysipelotrichaceae; genus Bulleidia. Next base: position 10,555 of record CAVLCI010000007.1, read on the forward strand.
AAGCTTCTTCTTCAGAATATTTTTTACATAATCGTTCATATGCTTTTTTTACAAAAGGGATATTCTCTATTTGATAGCTTGTGATTCCAAAACAAACATCCGCAATACTTTTGACGATTCTTGGTTCATCATCATCTTCATAAAAATCATCGTCATCGTCGAAGTAATTAAATTCATCATCTACATAATCATCTTTATATTGTTGACAAATTGCTTCCACGTAATCAGGTAATGTTTCATTCATTTTGTCATGAAATACTTCTTGTTCAAACTCTAAGTTAAAGTCTTCGATTTCTTTGAGTTGATTGAAGGAAATATTTGTAGGAGGAAAATCAGTTTTTTCTATTAAATCCATGAATGATGATGATTTCTTTACTTTACCTTTTGCGTATTTATCTAATAACTTACTATTATCTTCAAATAAGCATCTACATTTTCCGTCAATCAAATAAGCATATTGTTTATTATCTTTTGTTTGTTCTTCAAATATTTGACAATCAAATACATAATCTTCTTCCATGTCACTATAAATCAATTGGAATTGATTAGATAAATCTTTTAGACCAAAATCTTCAATGTTTTTGTATTCACCTGGTAGATCATTAAAAATATATTGTGCATGTTCAGGTAATAATGCATATAAATTATTTTGATCTAAGATTGCGAATTCATCATCAAAAAAAGTATTCATAGAATCTAAAATAATAATGCCTAATGTAAATAGATCTACATCATTTCTGACTAATAAAGTACGATTTAAAAAATCTGGATGTTTTTGCCAACGTATTGTAATTTTTTTGTATTTCATAAGTTCTCCTTGTTAAGAATATCATATCTTATATTCTTTAGAAATTATACATAATATTTAAAGAAATCCATGAAAAAATTCTATGAATATAATTGAAATATACGCTAAAATATTACTAAAGAAAGAAGGTATTTTATGAAATTAAAATCATTTGGTGTTTCTGTTTATCCAGATATCGAAAGTCTTGAAGATATTCAAGCGTATTTAGAAAAAGCTAGTAAATATGGATGCGAATATGTATTTTCTAGTATGTTTTCTGTAGAAGGTACAAAAGAAGAAGTGTTAGATTATTTCAAAGAATTTATTCAAATTGCACATCAATATTCAATCAAAGTTGTATTGGATCTAAATCCACCATTTTTGAAAAAGATGGGTGTTACATATGATGATGTATCTTTGATGCATAGTATTGGTTGTGATGTGATGAGAATGGATATGCCATTTGGCGCAGAAAAAGATCTTGTATTAGTGAATAATCCTTATAACATTTCTATTATGTTTAATGCATCAGGTAACTTTGCGAGTGAATTGGCTTATTTTGAAGAACATGGTGTACCAAAAGAAAGAGTATTATTAGGGCATAACTTTTATCCACAACCATATACTGGTTTGAAATGGAAAGATTTCTTAGAAACAAATGCAATCTTAAAGAAGTATGGTTATCCTGTACAAGCATTTATTTCATCGTTGAATCCTGAGGCAACAGGAGTATGGGATGCAGATTATGGTCTACCTACAGTAGAAAGATTAAGAAGATTACCAATTGATACACAAGCACGTATTATTGAAGCTACAGGAAATGTAGATATGGTTTGGATTGGTAATGCATTCGCAACAGAAGAAGAAATGGAATCTTTGATTGAAGTACAAAAGGATGTTAGACCAATTGAACAATCACCTGTTTATGAAATGTTTAAAGTATATGGATGGACTGATAGAGATAGAAGTGAAGACCGTAAGTTACGTGTTGTATTAGATTCTTCAGTTACAGATACTGAAAAATATCAATTGTTTGATGTATTCCCGCAATTAGATATGGGTGATTCATCTGAATGGATTTGGAGAAGTAGAACAGGAAGAATGGTGAAACCAGATGTTCCATTTAGAAAATGTGAAAAGACAATGTTTGAAGTTGGAGATGTTTTAATTGTAAACAATAACTATCAACATTATGCTGGTGAAGTTCAAATTGTTAGAATTCCATTTGAAAATGATGGACAAAGAAACTATTTAGGACATTTGGCAAAAGGGGAAGAACTCATTCTTGAAGTATTGAAAAATAATGATGAAGTTACTTTCTTAGAAGGGAAATAAATAATGGAATATAAAAGATTTGACCATACGATCGTAGCACGTATTGATAAAGGAGAGGAAATCATTGAAAGTATCAAAACGATAGCCTTAAAGGAAAATATTAAGCTTGCGAGTGTATCTGGAATTGGTGCGACAAATGATTTTACAGTAGCTGTATTTGATGCTGCACAAAAACAATACAACGTGTATTCCTATCAAGGAAGTTATGAAATCGTATCTTTAGTAGGCACGATCAATACTATGAATGGTGCATATTATTCTCATTTTCATATGAGTGCAGGGGATGAAAAGAGCCATGTTGTTGGTGGACATTTGAATCGAGCAATCATTAGTTTTACATGTGAAATTACGATACAAATTATTGATGGCGTAGTGGATCGTAAATATGATGAATCATTAGGAATAAATTTATTTGAATTCTAAAATAAAAAGTGGAAATGATTACTCATTTCCATTTTATTTATTTAACAAGGATTGATCATCTGCGAATTCTTCACCGGCAGCTTGTGAGAACATCTTCATCAATTGATCAACTGTTAGATTCTTCTTTTCTTCGCCACTAACTTCAAACATGATATGACCGTTATACATCATAATTAAACGATTACCAACCTGGATTGCATCTTTCATGTTGTGTGTGACCATGAGTGCTGTAAGATGATCTCTTTCAACGATCATCTCAGTAATTTCTAATACTTTTTTCGCTGTTTTAGGATCTAAGGCTGCAGTGTGTTCATCCAATAATAATAGTTTTGGGCGTTGTAAAGAAGCCATCAAAAGTGTTAATGCTTGTCTTTGACCACCAGATAATAATCCCACTTTTTGTGTAAGACGATCTTCTAGACCTAGATCTAGAATTTTTAATTGTTCTTTGTAGTCTTCTTTTTCCTGTTTTGTAACACCCCAACGAAGTGTTCTTTTTTTACCACGACGTTGTGCTAATGCTAAGTTTTCAATGATTTGCATATCTGGTGCAGAACCGAGCATTGGATCTTGGAATACTCTGCCTATTAAAGAAGCACGTTTGAAATCAGGTAGACCTGTAATGTTTTGATTATCTACTAGTATTGCACCTTCATCAATTGGCCAAACACCAGCTACAGCATTTAACATTGTTGATTTACCTGCACCATTTCCACCGATGACAGTAACAAAATCGCCATCTTCTAAAGTAAGGTTGATATGATCAAGTGCTAGTTTTTCATTGATTGTGCCTTTGTTGAAGGTCTTTGATAAATTTTTGATTTCTAACATAGCAGTCATATTATTTAACCTCCTTGAGTGAGTTTTTATATGCTTTTGAGAAGGATACTTTAGAAACAGAAATCAAATAAGGAACAGCTAAGAAAATCGCTACAACGATTGCAGTAAAGAGTTTCAGTAAGTTGGAATTCAAACGTAGCCATAGAACGATTTGGATAACTAAATAGTAAAGGATTCCACCAACAACGATAAATCCTAAACGAACTGCGAAATTAGAATGCTTACCCGCAATAATATCCGCAACAACTTCACCAATAATAATTGCTGCAAGTCCAATGACGATTGCACCTCTACCCATGTTAATATCTGCAAATCCTTGATATTGTGCCATCAATCCACCACTTAATGCGACTAATCCATTACTCAATGCTAGACCAATGACTTTCATGCGATTGATATTGATTCCTTGTGCTTTTGCCATTTCTGGATTATTTCCAGTTGCACGCATTGCAGAACCATGTTCGGTACCAAAGTACCAATAAAGAATTGCGATAACGATCAAGGAACAAACAAGTCCTGTTAAAATTGCGTTAGAAACATATCTAGAAGAAATCGCTAAGGCATAGGAATTTACAGAAATTGCCTTGTTTGCTGAAAAGCCCATGATAGCTAGATTTACAGACCATAATGCAAATTGTGTTAAGATTCCAGATAAGATTGCAGGAATACCTAATTTTGTATGTAGGATACCTGTTGTTAATCCAGCTAATAATCCAGCAATAAATGCAATTTCTACCGCAAGCCATGGATTGAAACCATTGATAATTAACATAACAGTCACAGCACCACCTGTTGTAAAAGTACCATCTACAGTCATATCTGCGATATTTAACATTCTAAATGTAATATAAAGGCCTAATGCCATGATGCCCCATAATAATCCTTGTGCGATTCCAGATGGGAATGAAGCAAATAGTGTATTAATATCTAAATTCATAAAAACCTCCATTCATAAAAAATAACAGGGACACCATATGGTATCCCTGTGTTAGGGATCATTCTTCAATTGCTGTATATGAATCAGGTACTGTAATACCTAATTTATCACAACGAGATTTTACATATTCCTTTGTTAGATCTGTTTGGGATTCAACTGGCATTTCAGAAACTTTAGCTTCACCTTTTAAGATTTTAACAGCCATTTCACCAGTTTGTCTTCCTAGTTCATAATAACTGATAGATAATGTTGCAATACCACATCCTGTAGCGATTCCTTCTTCACCAGCAATGATTGGAACACCAGCAGGTTCAGCAATGTTATTAATAGATTCTGTACAAGAAGCAGCAGTGTTATCTGTTGGAATATAAATAACATCAGAATCTTGACAAGCTGTTTGTGTAACAGAAGCAATATCATTTGTATCAGAGAAAGCAAATTCTTTTACTTCATATCCAGCTTTTGTTAATTGTTTTTCCATTTCTTCTGCTTGTACAACAGAATTAGGTTCACCTGAACAATATAAGATACCAACTGTTTTTGCGTCTGGTACAAGTTCTGGGAATAGTTCAACTTGTGCTTCATATGAAATACCATCAGATGTACCAGAAACATTTGTACCAATTGCTTTAGATGAATCGTAATCTTTTAAGCTTAATGCAGCTGAATAATCAGTAACAGCTGTTCCTAAAACTGGAATATCACTTGTTGCGGAAGATACTGCTTGTAATGCTGCAGTTGCATTTGCTAAGATCAAATCACAATTTTCACTTACTAAACTTGCAGCAATCGTATTCGCTGTAGCTGTATCACCAGCAGCGTTTTGTTCATCAAATGTAACTTTGTCTCCAAATTCTTCTGTTAATACTTCTTTGAATCCTTTTGTGGCTGCATCTAATGCAGGGTGTTGTACTAATTGTAGAATACCAACAGTATAAGTGTCACTTGTTGTGTTGGAGTTTGTTGTTGATGTTGTAGTTGTAGCTGTTCCTCCAACTGTACAGCCTGCAAGTGTAATCGCTAAGAGTGCACTTGAAATTCCTTTACTAAGATTTTTCATTTTCTTCCCCTTTGAAATTTTTTTCACATATTGAAAGTTTATTACAATTTAGATATAGCGTCAACCAAAAAACAGTAGATAAATAAGCATAATTTCATGTTTTATGAAAATATGAAAATTATTGTTTTTCTATGGTATTTTCATAGATAGTGTTAAAATATTTCTAGGTGATAATATGCATTATGGAAATATAAAAAATTATGATATCGCAGATGGAGAAGGTGTAAGAGTTACATTATTCTGTAGTGGATGTACAAATTATTGTGAAGGGTGTTTTCAACCAGAAACATGGGATTTTTGTTACGGAAAAGAATATACCAAAGATACTGAAGATTATTTGATACAATTATTGACCAATCCGAATATACAGGGCTTAACATTATTAGGTGGGGATCCATTTGAACCAAGTAATCAGAAAGCAATCATTCCTTTATTAAGAAGAATGAAAGAAGAATTACCTGAAAAAGATATATGGGCTTACACTGGTTTTATCTATGATTTAGATTTAATTCAAGGTGGAAGAAAACATACAGAAGTAACAGATGAAATGTTATCGTATATTGATGTATTAGTGGATGGACCTTTTGTGATTGATGAAAAAGATCTTTCTCTATATTTTAGAGGTAGTAAAAATCAACGTGTCATTGATATGAAGAAAACACGAAAAGAAAAGAAAATAATTTTATATCATGATTAACTAAAAAAGATGCGTAAGCATCTTTTTATATGAGCTTTAGATATTTAAATGCATTCCAAATACCATCATCATTGACTTCTGTAGTGATGTAATCTGCAGCTTCTTTTGTTTCTTTTCCTGCATTTCCCATCGCAACACCATACCCACAAATATCAAACATTGGAATATCAATCTTTGCATCTCCAAAAGCAATTGTGTCTTTAGGATCAACGTTTAAATGTTTTAGTAATAAATCAATTGCGTTTTTCTTTGTAATGCCAGTAGGGGATAAGTCACCAAATAAAGCTTGTTCATCTTGGCCACCCCAAGTATTTGCCATCAATTCAGGGAATTCTTTTTTGGAATCTAAATGATCTTGATAACTTCTTAATACAAAGTCGATTTTATTAATATCGTCACGATATAAATCTTCTCCATATAGAACATCTAAATGACTTGCAGCATTTGTAGCAGTTTGTTCTGCTTTTGATTCATCAGCACCTTTTCCAAGTGCATACTTCTTAAATACGATTGGTGCTTGTTCAATCATGTATTCATTGGAAAAAATACCACCATTTGCTTCAAGATTGATTCCCATCTTTCTTTCGTTACACCAATCTACAATGTGTTTTACTTCTTCAACAGTTAATGATTGATGCATCAATACTTTTCCATGGTCTTCTACATAACCACCATTGGCCCCAATCATGCCATCTAAATCACATAAATGTCTTTGTTCGATTTCATATTTTGAACATCCCGTACAAATATAGACCAAATGTCCATTCTTTCTCGCTAGATCAACAGCTTCTCCAGCACTTTTTGGCATAATGGCATGATAGTCAATCAATGTACCATCAACATCTAAAAATACAACTTTACGATTACTCATTTTCTTCTCCTTTAAAATTCTTTTGACATAAGTATTGTTGTCCTACTAATACATAATCATTGAAGTTATCAATGTGTACGATTTCTGGTATTTTATCTTCTGGAAGATAATTTAATAATGCTTCATGAATTTCTTTTACATCTGGTAACATTTCACATCTTAATACGATTACTTCAGGATCTAATATTGATATATTTGTAAGAATTGCTTTCGTTACGATTTCTTTGACAGAATCTAAATGATATGGGTCAAGATTCAAAGGAGAAGTGTATTGTAATTGATTTACAATGTATTTGATTTCTCCAGCAATACCATGTGCACCACGAACTAATTCTCCATTTATGATAATTCCTTGACCACCAATCAACCAACCATTTGGTTGAGACATAAATGTAATATTTTGATATTGTTCTTGTGATTGATACCATCCTAATGCAGCACAATTCGCATTATTTTCTAGAATGGTAGGAACTTGTATCAATTCTTCAAAGTGTTTTTGAATATTTAATGGTTGATTTGGATTGGAAAAGATCTTACTTGCATGAACATGTGGAAGGTCAAGTTTTCCATTTTGAATGACACCAGGTAGGGCAACACTAATGAAATCAAATGGTTTGTTTTTGTTTTGAAAAGCTTGTACTTTGATAATATCATCTAGATCTTCAATATCTAAATAACGTTTAATAACAGTTTGTTCAAGTGTGATCTGTCCTTGTTCATAAATACGATAGTTGATTCTTGTTTCCGATTCACTTGGTGCAGTCGCAATGACTAAGAATTTTCCTTTAGATGTTTTTTTACAACAAGTACAACATTCTTTTTTCTTCTTCTTTTTTGTTTGATGATATTCTTTTAAAGATTCACGAATGAATTCAATACATCCATTTGCGTCATAGCTTGCAAATATAGATGTAGGAATTTTTAGAATAAGTTTATCTTGAATTCTATTAGTAATATTCTTTTCTTCATATGCAACTTGAGGTGCAATCAAAATAACATCATAATCTTTTGCGTTTTGATAAACTTCATTTACACTAACAGCGTTAAATTCATAATCTAATTCTAAAAAATTAGATACTTCATTCATCTTTTGGGCAAAAAATGAAGTTGTCATTCCTGCAGAACAGAATAATAATATCTTTGTGACTTTCTTTTCTTTTAGAGAACTCAAAGACATTAACATTTCATGAAATAAATCTTTAGAATGTGATTCATCTACTGGTTGAAAATGTAAAAAGAAACTCGTTGTGTTTGTTAATTTTGATGTAATTCTTAATTCAACGATTTCACTTTGTTCTTCTTCAAATTGATAAAAATTAATTTCAGCAATCCCATATTCTGTTTCAATATTATAATGAGAATGATCAATTTCTTGAATGGAATAGGGAATAGCTTGTGATAACATCCAATTTCTAAAGTCAAAACTAATTTCACTCATATTGTGTAAACCCTTTCATTAAATTTATGATATCAAATAAAAAATAAAATTCCAAATCATTTTAGATTTGGAATTACATCTTCTCTTGTGATTAAAATAGCACCTGTATCTTTTGTGTGATTTAAAGAAAAACCACCGATTTGTTCATTCTCTAAAATGAAGTTCCATAATCCTTTCATATGTGTGAAAAGAGGATTGGTTGCGGTAGAAGCTTCAAAAGAAAGCTTCGAAGAAAAAATATGAACATAAAATCGATTGTCATTTGCGTAGTATCCAGAAGGAATGATGACTGCTGGATTTACATCACTTGGTACGCCATCCACTAAGATAGAGGCATCTTCTTGAATCATATGTACGATTTCATCAATGATGGCATTTCCATTTTCCTCTGTTGGTTCACTTCGAAATGTTTTCGATTTTAATTCTAATTCTAAATGTAGATCTTCAAATTTTGACATATTTTTTTCCTATTCAAAGACATCTAAGTCTTCTCCATTGATTACGTTTCCTTGGTATCCTACATCTTTGATTTCTTGTAGAATCTTTTGGTTGCGGATTTTCATTTCTTTTTGTAAATCGATTGTATTATCTTGGATATTCATGTGATAGATTCTGTGATATGTAACAACTAATTTAGGATTTGCTTGTAATGCAATCTTAGCTAAATCCACACTTAATGTATGTACATTTCTGTGATAGATCTGCCATTGAGGGCTTCTTGTTGATAGACCTTCTGTATATTCACATTCATGTAACAAGATATCTACATTTTTAGCTTTATCTTTCATGATTTCAATTGGACATGTATCTCCAGAAATGACAATGGTTTTATCTTCAGTTATGAATTTGTATGCAAGAGATTGTAGCTTTCCATGTTTTACTGTAAATGCATTGACTTTTACTTTGTCATCTTCATAAATGATTCCATAGTCTTCAATACCTTTTGTTAATTCATGAATCTCTGTTTGATAACCTGTTGAGTTTGCTGGCTCATCTCCATTTAAACGCATATCTAAATCTGCTGAATAAGCTTTTTCAATATACATTGCCATATCTTTTAAACCAACTGGTCCATATAACTGTAAAGGTTTTTCTCTTTCTAATACCCAAGGTGTATAAATTAAATCTGGTAGCCCAGTTGTGTGATCGGTATGTAAATGCGTACAAAAGGCAATGTTTAATCGATCTGGTCGTAAAGCATCAATACCTTTAAAATAAGCTTTACTAGCTTGTCTAACAACACCTGGTCCAAAATCAACTAAATAGGCTTGATCATCTACAATGATTGCACTACTTGGACCACTATTGTTTGGACATGCATTTGGTGTTCCTGTTCCTAATAATACTAACTTTGTTTTTGACATGGCAATATTGTATAACAAAAAGAATGCTTTCGCATTCTTCATTTATAAACTTCTAGATAAACACATCTTTACAAATTCTGGATCAAAATGTTTTGCACGAGTTCCAGTATATCCTTTATCAAGCGTTGCAATTTCTTTGATTTCATCTTCAGTTAATTTGAAATCAAAGATATCAAAGTTTGCTTGAATTCTTTCAAGATGTGTACTTTTTGGAATGACAACAACACCACGATCTACATTCCATCTTAACAAAACTTGTGCGACGGATTTGTTATACTTTTCAGCAATCTTTTCTAGGATGGAAAGATCCTCTTCATTATATCTACCTCCACCAAGTGGTGCCCATGCTTCAACAATGACACCATATTCTTTTGCGACTTCTAAAGCTTGTGGTTGTACATACCAAGGATGTGTTTCGATTTGGTTGACTGCAGGTTTTACTTCCACTGTTTCACAGAAATTCACAAGAATATTTGGATAGAAGTTGGATACACCAATCGCCTTGAGTTTGCCTTCTTTATAAGCTTTTTCTAATCCTCTCCATGCCGCAAAATAATCACGCATTGCTTGATGTAAAAGATAGAGATCAAAATATTCAAGACCGCTTTTTTCTAAAGATCGAAGTACGCCTTGATAGGCAGTTTCTTCATTGACCATATCTGATACCCAAAGTTTTGAAGTGATAAACAAGTCTTCTCTTGTACATAAACCATCACGAATCGCATCTTTGATAGCTTGGCCTAATGCATCTTCATTTCCATAGGAAGTAGCAGTATCGAATAAACGATATCCAACCTTAATTGCATTGTAAACAGAGTCATAACATTCCTTTTTGTCTTTTACTTGAAAGACACCGAATCCTTCGATTGGCATTTGTTTACCAGTATTTAATGTAACGTATTCCATATTTCGTTCTCCTTATCTGTAATCATAGTTTAACTATTTGTGCTTTTTAGAACAATTCAAAAAAATAATAGATAGCATTCGTTTAATTAATGAAACTTATAAAGCATGTTAGTTGAAACTAACTTCAAACAGGTATATTCTTTAATAGTTAGCAAGAACTAACTTAAAGGAGATTCTATGCCAGAAAAAATGATTGCGGAATTATGTTCTCCTACATTGAGTGGGGTAAAATGTGCAAATCTTTTCAATTGTGAATATGAAACAAAAGAAAAGTTGCAAGAAGATATTGCGGAAATGAATGCACGTCTTACTAGAAAAGGAATTCATATGATGATACTTTCTTATCCAAGTGAAAAAAGGGCATTGATCTATATCTTTCGACCAAGATTATTACAAAATCAATTAGATGAACCACGTACAAGAGAACTTATGCAGTCTTTAGGATATGAAGATCATAGAATGGGATATTGTTTAAATATTCTAAGAAATAAATTATCTTCTTATCAAGAATTTCCACATGAGATTGGTTGTTTTCTTGGATATCCATTTGAAGATGTCATTGGTTTTATGAAGCATCAAAAATGTTCTTATTATGGGGTTTGGAAAGTTTATGGTGATGTAGAACAAGCTAAGAAGTTGTTTGAACTTTATGATTCCGTCACAAAACAGAATTTAGATTTATTTGAGGCAGGCATGCCGCTAGAAGAAATAGCGGTTGCTTAATACACAACAACAAGGAGGTAAAGAATATGAGTAAAGTTGCAGTTGTATATTTTTCTTCAACAGGAAACACACAAATGATGGCAGAAGCAGTTGCTGATGGTGTTAGAAATGCAGGAGGAGAAGCTGATGTAATTGATTGTACAGCTTTTAGTGCAAGTGATGTTGCAAACTATGATGCATTTGCGTTTGGTTGTCCAGCGATGGGAGCAGAACAATTAGATGAAGGTTCTTTTGAACCAATGTTCGCTGAAGTAGAAACACTATTAAATGGAAAGAAAGTTGGTCTATTTGGTAGCTATGGCTGGGGCGTAGGCGAATGGATGACAATTTGGGCAGATCGTGTACGTGGTGATGGTGCTAACTTAGTTAATGATGGTGTTATCGCAAACTATGCACCAGATGCTGAAGCAACATCTGCTTGTAATGATTTAGGTGCAGCATTAAATTAAGGTTAAAAAGTAGCACTTATCGGTTAGATTTGTGCTATTTTTATGCCTTTGATTGATAGCGTTTTCACAAAATTGAATCTCAAAAAATTTGAGTATAAAATAAATAAGCACGAAAAATCATGGAGGAAAAGAAAAATATGAATGGTTTTGGCCAAATGATTGATGAACTCAGAAAGAGTCCAAAGAAAATCGTTTTTACAGAAGGAGAAGATCCTAGAATCTTAGAAGCTTCTTCAAGATTACTCGCTAGTAACTTCTTAAGTCCTATTTTAGTAGGAAATGAAGAAAAAGTATTAGATGCTGCTGAAAAGAGTGGTTATAACATTCGTGGAGCACAAATCATTGATCCTGAAAATTTTGATCGTATGGATGAAATGGTTGATATGTTTTGCGAATTAAGAAAAAGCAAAGGTGTTACACCAGAACAAGCACGTAATGTATTAAAAGGTGCAAACTACTTTGGAACAATGTTAGTGAAGATGGGAATTGCGGATGCATTACTTGGTGGTGCAACTTATTCTACAGCAGATACTGTACGTCCTGCTTTACAGTTGATTAAAACAAAACCTGGTAATAAGATCGTATCATCTTGTTTTATTCTTGTTAGACCATCTGCAACAGGTGAAAATGAAGTATTAGCAATGGGCGATTGTGCGATTAACATTAAACCATCTGAAGATGATTTAGTTGAAATTGCTGGAGAAACAGCAGAATGCGCAAAGAAATTTGGAATTGATCCAAAGGTTGCTTTCTTAAGCTATTCTACTTTAGGTTCTGGTAAGGGTGAAGATGTTGATAAGATGAGAAATGCTGCTACGAAGGCAAAAGAAGCTTATCCAAATCTACCAATTGAAGGTGAATTACAATTTGACGCTGCAGTAGCTCCTAGAGTTGCTAGAACAAAATGTCCTAATTCACCAGTAGCAGGTCACGCAAATACATTTATTTTCCCGGATATCAATGCTGGTAATATTGGTTATAAGATTGCTCAAAGACTAGGTAACTTTGAAGCTTATGGTCCAATTCTTCTTGGATTGAATGCTCCAATCAATGACTTATCTCGTGGATGTAACGCAATTGAAGTTTATTCCATGGCAATCATTACAGCTTCATTAGCACTTTAACAAACCGCGAGCATATTAAATATGCGGTAGGGATGGAATGGCCAAACCTATACGCTTGCGGACATTGTGCAAGACTTGAGAGATTGGCTATCGCCAGTCAATCAAGCTATAGTGGTTGAAACAAGAAGCTTCGGCTTCTATAAGTCGGAGTTCACTATAAATGAGACAGAAGAAATTCTGTCTTTTTTTTGTATAAGAAAAAAGGATGCATTGCATCCTTTAGTTTCCAATAGAATGATGAGCTGTGTAACTATCTGCAGTTAATGCTTTGAAGGAGTATCCATTTTCTAATCCCCATTGAATGATTCTTTCCACCGCATTCACTGAGAATTCTTTAATATCGTGTTGTAATACGACACTTGGTTTTCCGTATTTAGAATTTGCGGCTACTTGTGAAGTTACATTGTTAAATACAACATCTGTGCTTGTTGTTTCTCCAGCATCACCACTAGATACGTTCCAGTCAAAATAGACATAACCTTTTGCTTTTGCGTCACTTGCAATTTGTGATACAACACCAGAACAATAGTTTCTAGAAATCGTATTACTAGAACCACCAGGGAATCTAAACAGATTTGTTCTAGAACCAGTTTGTTGTTCTATCAAAGCATTTTGTTTATCAAAGTCTGCCCAATATGCAGAAGCAGAAGAATAGATTTGGGAATAGTTATGTGTGGCTGTATGGACAGCAACGGTATGACCGCGTTTTGCTTCTTCTGCAATACAATATGCATAATTAGGATATGCACTTGTTGTAAAGAAGGTAGCTTTGACATTGTATTTATCTAAGATATCTAATAGTTTATCTGTATATTGATATGGACCATCATCAAATGTTAAATAAATGACTTTTGGGCCTTCAACCGTTCCATCGTTATTGACTGGCTTATCAATGACATGAACTTTTCTAGTTGCGTTAGAAGTATTTCCATGTTCATCTGTAACGGTATATTTTAATTCATAATCGCCATTTGTATTTGTATCAACGGTTCCTTCTACTTGAACTTTAGAAGTAATATCACCATCACAATCATCAATTGCGGTATAGTCATCTTTATATTCTTGACCATTGAAAGTATTTATTTCATCACCACCATTTAATGTGATAACTGGACCTTTACGATCATCATATGTAATCTTTCTTCGTGCAGTAGAAGTATTCCCATTTGAATCTGTTACAGTATAATAAACCATTCCATTGACTTCTTTAGATTCTACTTGATCAGTAATATCACCATCATAATTATCAATGGCCTTAAATCCTTCTTCTTCATAAGAATGATTATAAACAGTATAAGCATCTGGAGTACTTGTTAATTGAATGTCAGGACCAATTGTATCTTCTACGATCAATTTCTTTTTAATGGATGTAGATTTATCTTTGTATGTTGCAGTATATGTAATTTCATATTCTCCGAATTGGTTGAAATCTACTTGAGAAGTATCTACAGTTAATTTTGCTGGCTTTTTATAGAATTTCAAAATGGATCCAGTATATTCTGCACTGATTCCTTCTGGTTCATAAGGCATTCCATATTGAGCGTGAATTTCATCAATTCCATTAAAATCTATAATTACTTCCCACTTATTAAATACAACAAGGCCAACTAATGTAAGTATCAATATCCCAAGTATTCCAATCAATACTTTGGATAGACGATTTCCTATTTTTTTGTGTGTTTGATTCTTTTTCATAAGCTATTTCCTAGATACGATTATAGCATTTTCTAAAAAAAACGGAATGATAAATCATTCCGTAAATACTTAGTCTTCTCTTGGTTTCATTGTTGGATATAGAAGGACATCTCTGATACTTTCCATACCTGTTAATAACATAACGAAACGGTCGATACCAATACCAATACCACCAGTAGGAGGTAGACCATATTCAAGTGCTTCTACATAATCTGTATCCATATCACTTGCTTCATCGTCACCTAATTCTTTCGCTTTTAATTGATCTTCAAATCTCTTTCTTTGATCAATAGGATCATTTAATTCACCAAAAGCGTTATCCATTTCAATACCCATGATTTCAAGTTCAAAGCGTTCTGTAAATCTTGGATCCTTTGGATTCTTTTTAGCTAGAGGAGAAATTTCAATTGGATGTCCCCATACAAATGTAGGTTGTTCAATTTTATCTTCACAGAATTCATCAAAGAATAAGGAAATGATATTACCAACTGTTCTTTGGTGTGGGAGAACTTCAACATGATGTTGTTTTGCTAAATCTAATGCTTCTTCAACAGTCATTTCTTTCCAGAAATCAACGCCTGTAACTTCTTTGACAGCATCTACCATGTTCCATCTTTTGAAAGGACCTTTCAATGAAATTGTTTTTCCCATAAATTCAAAGTCTGTTTTATGGAATACTTCTTCTGCAACAAATTGGAATAATTCTTCATTGAATTTCATCATTCCTTCTAAATCAGAATATGCACAATATGCTTCCATTGTTGTGAATTCAGGATTGTGTTTTAGATCCATACCTTCATTTCTAAAGATTCTACCAATTTCATAAACTCTTTCTAAATCACCAACAAGCAATCTCTTTAAGTTTAATTCTGTTGCGATTCTTAAATAGAAATCTTTATTTAATGCGTTATGATGTGTAACAAATGGTCTAGCACTCGCACCACCTAAAATAGGGGATAGAATTGGAGTTTCTACTTCAATATATCCATGAGAATCCATGTATCTTCTAATTGCAGAAATGATTTTTGGTCTTAAAATTGCGACTTCTCTAGAAGAATCATTCATGATTAAATCTAAATATCTTCTTCTATATCTTTCTTCTTTATCTGTTAAACCATGGAATTTTTCTGGTAATGGTCTTAATGCTTTACATAAATGTGTATATTCATGTACTTCAATAGAAAGTTCTCCAGCCATTGTCTTGATGACTTTACCTTTAATACCAATAATATCGCCAAGATCACTCATCTTAAATAAGTTATAAATATCATCTCCAACGATTCTTTGGTTAATAACGACTTGAATTCTACCAGAACGATCTAATAAATGAATAAATCCTAATTTACCCATTCTTCTCTTAGACATGATTCTACCAGCAATAGAAACTTCAACATTTTTTTCATCAAGTTCTTCTAAAGAACAAGCTTCATATGCTTCTTTGATATCAGATGCATGATGCGTTACATCATATCCTTGTCCAAATGGATCAATGCCCATTTCACGTAATTGATTCATCTTATCAATACGTGCTTGTTGTTGGTCATTCATTACAACTGTATCAACAGTATCTTTGATTTCTTCAATCTTTTTCTTTGCGCTATTTTTCTTTTCTTCTGCTTCTTTTTGTTTTGCGGCTAATTCTGGATGTGCTGCTAAAAAGGCTTTTCGACGTTCTTCTTTAATTCTTGCTTTTTCTTCTTTTGTTAATTCCTCTGCCATATTTTCCTCCTAACAATATAAAAGCTCTCATCACCATAGGGACGAGAGCTACTTCGTGGTACCACCCTAATTCACAACTGACGTTGCCTTCATTCATCTTTAACGCGATTAACGGTCTTTGCTAAAGAGCCTTACAAATATATTCCAATTGCCTTTGCTTACACCATCCAAAGTTCGCTATCAAGTTTCCTATATTCTTTCTCTTATCATTGCTGACTTACGTATTTTATCAGTTTTTTGAAGGTTTTCAATCACTAAAAGAACACATTTTAGAACTTTCTTAATTTTTATATGAATTATGAATAAAATTAACAATTTTGGTATAAAAATTCAGATGGATATCACATTTCTATAAAACGAAAGTGGTAGAAAAGAATGCGGAGGTTTTATGAAAATATTATTAACATGTTTATTAGCTTGGTTTGTTGCACAAGTAACAAAAGTATTGTTAGCTATATTAAATAAAGAATATACAAAGGATCGATTGACAGGAACAGGTGGTATGCCATCATCTCATTCCGCAACCGTTATGTCCCTTTTGACTTCTGTTGGATTACAAGAAGGAATTACATCAACTTATTTTGTGATTACAGCTATATTTGCGTTTATCGTTATTTATGATGCATTAAATTTAAGATATCAATGTGGATTGCACGCTAAAGCAATTAATGAAATTAATCAAAAAATAGGAATTGAAAAAGAATTGAATGAAAAGTTAGGACATACTTTTAATGAAGTTTTAGTTGGAAGTTTGGTTGGTATCTTTGTGTCATTCATTGTACATTGATCCTTCAGAAATACTTCAGATTATCATCACTTATTTTCATCATATAAGCGCTACTATATTGTTGCGAGGTAAAAAGATATGAACAAAAAAATCACAACAACTTTATTAGCTACTTTATTATCTACATCCATTGCTTCTGTAAATACACTAAATATTTATGCAGAGAACGATAACCAACCACCAAGCAGTGATAGTGGAACACCACCTGAAAAACCAGATGGAGATAGTTCAGAAGGACAAACCCCACCAGAAATGCCAAGTGGAGAAAATGGGGAAGGACAAGCACCTGGTGATAAACTAGATGGACAAGGACCACAAGGTGGTGGAGGTGCTAACACACAAACATTTGATTACAGTGGATCTTATTCCGCAACTCTAACTGCTAGTGGTAGTGAAAATTCTTCCAGTGATGAATCTTTAGAAGCAACAGAAACGGATCAAAATGTTGCCTTAGCACAAGATGGAGGTACATTGACAATTGATAACGATACATTAACAAAGAGTGGTGATGATACAAATGGAGATAACTGTAATTTCTATGGTTTGAATTCCATTGCCTTAACAGTAGGATCTGATTCTCTAACAAAGATTTCAAATTCTACATTGAATGCAACAAGTGAAGGAAGTAATGGTATTTTCGCTACAGATAATGGCACCGTTTACGCTAACAATGATACAATTTCAACAACTGCAGGAAATTCAAGAGGATTAGATGCAACGTATGGTGGAACGATCATTGCTAATCAAATGACGATTACAACGCAGGGTGATCATAGTGCTTCTATCGCAACTGATAGAGGTGGTGGTAATGTTTCTGTCACAAATTCTGAGTTATCTACTGCAGGTAGTGGTTCTCCATTACTTTATTCTACAGGTGATGTAGAAGTGGATAACGTTACAGGTACCGCAACAGGATCTCAAATTGCAGGTATGGAAGGGTTGAATAAGATCTATATTTATAACTCTCAATTATCTTCTACAAACAATGCGATTTCTGGTAGTGATCCTATTAAAAATGGAGTTATCATCTATCAATCTACAAGTGGTGATGCGGATACTTCTTCCTCTGAAAAAGCTAGATTTGAAGCAAGTAATTCTATTTTATCTACAACGATTGATTCTGGTTCTATGTTCTATGTAACAAATACAGAAGCAAACATTGTATTATCTTCTACATTATTATCTTTTGATTCTGACAATGTAAATCTATTACAAGTAGAAGGAAATGATTCAAATAGTTGGGGTAGTGCAGGTAGTAATGGAGCAACTCTAAAATTTACTGGTTTATCTGAAACACTAAATGGAAATATTACGGTTGATTCAATTTCTAGTGCAGATATTTATTTACTTGAACAAACAACTTATACAGGTGCTACAAGTATTACACAAAACGCAAATGCTTCAACAAGTTTAGATTCAAATATCACAATGAATATTTCATCTGATTCTAAATGGGTCGTTACAGGTGATTCAACTGTAACAAACCTCAATGTAGAAGATGGAGGTAAGATTGTTGATGAAGATGGTAAAACAGTTACGATTGTAAACAATGGTGAAACAATTGTTGATGGAACAAGTTCTTATACAGTTACAGTAGAAGGAACTTATAGTACATCCTTTACTACAGATGAAGATAATGCATTATCAACAGATTATATAGATCGTTCTACATTTGATAGTACATATAATCTATCTACAACATTTAATACAAATAATGCAGAACCAACACCATCTGCTACTACAACTACTTCTTCTACAACAACTGAAACATCGGATAACACACTTGTATATGTTGGTGCAGGTATCGCTACAATTGTAGTTGTAGGAACAATCGCATATTTCTTATTAAAGAAAAAGAAATAAAGGTTATAGGAATGGAATCATTTAGATTCCTTTTCTTTTAGAGTTTTGTTAAACTCAAGGAAAGAAATAGGAGTTTATATGATTGAAGTAGAAAATGATCAAGCAATTGATTTTATCAAAAAGAATTATCAAGAATATTTGAATGAAGAATTAAAACAACAGATACAACAATATGATTTATTAACGAATAGTTTAATTGGCTGTATGATTGCTAGCATTGTAAGTGCTGTAATCTATGGATATACAAAGAATGTTTTATTTATTGTGCTTGTTGGTGTTTTATTATGTTGTGGGATATTTTGTTCCGCAAGAAGAAAAGTGATGATTAAACAAATTGTGAAAAAAGTGAATCAAGAAATCAAGAAAAAATGAGAGAATCGATTATCGATTCCCTCATTGTGATACCATAGAACCATCTAGATATAATGCATTGATTTGGGATACTAATTGTTGTGCTAATGGATATAGATTATAACTATGATCTGAATTATTTAAGGAAATACAGAAAGATGCATTTTCTGTAAATCCAACAATATATGTATGAATACGATCATTGGCACATTCTGCTGTACCTGTTTTTGCATATACCATGCCATAAGTTCCTTCATCTAAACCATAACCTTCTGCAGTAGAATGTAGAATGGTTTTTAATTTATCACAAATAGAAGCATCTAATGCTTGTGATAATTTTTTGGGGTTGTATTTGTAGAGTGGTAATTTTCCATCTGTGATATTAGAAACAATGTATGGTGACATCATTGTTCCATCATTTGCGATAGCTTGAGCGATCATCGCTAAATGAACAGGGGTGATTTCTGTGTTTCCTTGTCCAAATGCAGTTTGTGCTACGGCATCAGCTTTGGAGGAATCTACATCAAAAGAAGAATGTAATGTTGTTAGAAATGGTATTTCGATATCTGAACCAATTTTGAATGATTTGGCTGTCTTAGATATTTGATCAGCACCAATCTGTACACCTAAATTAGCGAAATAACAATTGATTGATTTATTCATTGCGGTTTCTAGATTTACTTCACCATAGGCAATACTTTCATAGTTTGTAATCGTCCAATCACTACCTTCTGGTAAATATGTTCCTGTATCATAATAATTAAAGTAGGAATCATCAAAACCTTCATCTTGTTGTTTTTCAAGTGCAGCTGCAGCTGTAATAATCTTGAAAGTAGAACCTGGTGGATCATTTTCATAGGTTCCTCTACGATAATGAGAACCTTCAACATCACTTAATAGTAAGGAATTCACATCATTGACATCGTATGTAATCGTTGAATGGGATGCTAGTGCTAAGATAGCACCTGTTTGATTATCAATGACCGTAACAGATCCTTCTTGCCCATTTAATAAATCATAGGCTAGATCTTGTAAAGAATTGACCGTTGTGAGTTGTACGGTTGCGCCTTTATTATTAGAGTCTAAATGAAATAACGAATAATCTTTTAAGTTGCCTCTAAGTCCATATGTATTTTCTTTTCCTGAACTAACAGAATAGTATCCTAATAAATAAGCATAAGATTCATTTTCAGGATAAGAGGCATAACTACTTGTACCACTTGTAGCGTTTCCCATGATGATATTACTATTACGATCAATGATATCTCCTTCAATGACATAGTTTTTAATGGCGTCATAAGTAATCGTGTTTTTAGTAGCACGTTTATCTTTTGATAGGATAGGAGATACTAAATATTTACCTGAAAAGAATGTAATGAATAACAAACAAACTAGAACACTACAGATTTCAACCAAACGAATTCTTCTTTTGGAGAATAGATTTCTGCGATCATGATTTTTTTTATTCATCGTCATATTCTTCTTCCTCCTCATATTCATACTCTTCTGACATATGTAATAATAATCCAATAAAACAGAATACAAGTGTTAAATAGGTTCCACCACGAGATAAAAATGGAATTGGAAGTCCGGCAAAAGGTATGATATTACAAGAACCCAATATGACTATCATCGCTTGCATTACAATTAATATTGTTGCAGCATATACAACGATTGCATCTTGTTTTTCTGTTTGAATGAGTTTTCTACTTAGTTCAGAACCACTTAACATAATTCTTAAAAATAAGAAGATGACAAAGAATCCAAATACATGTCCAAAAGCATTTACTAACGCAATATAAGCCATGTCACTTTCCGCAACAGGTATCGCATTGAAATTGACTGTATTACCAAACCATCCTGCCATCCATAAAGCTTTCTTTCCTTGGAGTAATTGATAACCTGCACCATATGGATCTGAATTAATATTAGCGGTAATAGAAAAGCGTTGATGAATCTTGTTTAAGATTGGCCAAAGAAGGGTTTCTAATGCGTTCATTGTGCCTGCAGCGTGCGCAGGAGAAATTAATTTATATAATAAAAACGCAAATCCTAAAGCACCAATTGTGATAAAAAAGATGCATAACAAATAGATTTTCTTTTTTGTACTTTTATTCATAAAAATGTATAGGATGGACAAATGTAAGAAATAAAGAATAAAGAAAGAACCTAATTCTTTGATTATTACAGAACCTATCAAATTAATAATAAAGAAAATAGAAGATAATAGTAAGATTTGATCATCATCATGACTTGTTTCTGATGAAAATAAGGCACTATAAAACATGACGGCAGAAACTTTAGTGAAATCTGTTAATTGTACGGTGATACTACCGATTCTGATCCATGCACTTGTTCCGTATCCATTTGGATCACTTCCCGCAACCAATAAAACAATATAAATACAAGCAGAAAGGATCATCATGACATAGACCATCCATGTTTGATTTAATAGTTTACGAAAAATTGAATAAAACATAACAAATATGATTGCGATAACAAATGAAACAATTAATTTGATATACGAAAAGGAAGATATTGGATTATAAACTTGATCAACTAATATTTGTAAAGCTGTACCAATCGTCGTTAAAATAGCAGAGGCAGAAAATAACTTCATATCTCCATTTCGGTTATAAACATATGCTCCAACAAAACTTGTTCCAAACAATAATGGAATCAAAGCGTATAAGTAGTTTAATGCGGCAGTATGATTTCTTAAATATAATAGACCTGCCATGATGATTTGAATCAGAATTGGTAAAACAATGTAGAAAGAACCAGAAGATTCTTCTTCATCTTCAAAATCATCATATATTTCTTCATTTTTTCTAATTTTTTTCATCTGTAATACATTACCATTTTTACAAACTTCTTCAAGTGTGTAGGTCCTTTCCATTCACAAAATTAAGAAATTGTCAGATAATATTAATAGATAAAACGAGGATTTTAATATGCAAGAAAATTTTGGACAATTAAAAGATGGAAGAGAAATTACACTCTATACCATTGAAAATGAACACATCATCATGAAGGTGATGAACTATGGAGCTACACTTGTATCTTTTATACAAAAAGATACAGGAATTGATGTTGTGGAAGGATTTGATAGTGTAGAAGGATATCTTGATCAAACAAGTTATATTGGAGCTTCTGTTGGAAGAACTGCAAATCGCATTGAAAAAGGAAAGTTTTCTTTAAATGGGAAAGAATATACGGTTCCAATCAATAATAATGGGAATTGTAATCATGGTGGAATAGAAGGTTTTGATAAAAAAGTTTGGCATGGTGTAGAAGAAGAGGACGCTATTACATTTCGCTATACAAGTGTAGATGGAGAAGAAGGATATCCTGGAAATCTATTTGTGAAAGTGACATATCGATTATTAGAAGATGGTATTTCTATTTGCACGGAAGCAACTAGTGATGCGGATACATTGTTTGCGTATACAAATCATTCTTACTTTAATTTAGAAGAAAGTGAAGATGCTATGAATCATGAAGTGTTGGTACATGCACAAAAGTATGGATTATCAGACGCAAATGGATTGACATTAAATCAGTTTGAAAATGTAGAAAATACACCATTTGATTTTAGAACTTTTAAACCTTTAAACAAAGATATCAATATTGAAAGTGAACAATTGAAATATGGAAAAGGATATGATCATCATTATGCCATTGAAGGTTCTGGTTTTAGAGAAATGGCTGTTGTAAAAGCGGAGAAACTAGAATTACATGCTTATAGTGATTATCCTGGTATGCACTTATATTCTGCCAATTGGCTAGAAAATAAAGTTGGGAAAAAGGGACATCGGTATCCTGAAAGAAGTGCTGTTTGTTTAGAAGCTGAATATATGCCAAACGCAATCAATTATCCTAATATTGAACCTAAACCAATTGTGCGTGCTTCTCAAACACAAAAACATGAAATTCAATATCGTTTGAAAGTGAGGTAATAAATGAGAGATTGGACAAAAAGAGAATTAGATCAAATATTTGATGAAAAAGATGAAGAACAATTAAAACAACTTCATGATTCAATTGAAAAGAGTTCTTATCGTTGTGAATATCATATTCAAACAATTACAGGATTAATGAATGATCCAAATGGATTTTCTTATTATGATCATAAATGGCATTTGTTTTATCAATGGTTTCCATATGGTGCAGTTCATGGTATGAAACATTGGTATCATGTAGTAAGTGATGATTTAGTACATTGGAAGAATATTGGTTTAGGAATGAAACCAACATTGAATTATGATAATTTTGGTTGTTATTCTGGTAGTGGATATGTGAAGAATGATTTCTTATATCTTGTTTATACAGGAAATCATAATGAACCAGATGGTCAGAGAATTCCATATCAAATGATTGCGGCAATTGATTCTGAAAATCATCTTACAAAATTAAGAAAGCCAATCATTCAACCACAACAAGGGTATACAGAACATCAAAGAGATCCAAAGATTTTTTATGAAAATGGATATTATTATATTCTTTTAGGTGCACAGAATGATAAATTAGAAGGAAAACTGTTAATGTATCGTTCTGAACAAATTGCGACTGGTTGGACATTTGTATCTGAATTGAAAATTGAAGGATATGATCATTTTGGATATATGGTTGAATGTCCATGTATTGAAAAGATTGGAAATCATTGGTTACTTTTATTTTCACCACAAGGATTAGAAAGAAAAGAAGATGAATTCTTAAATGCATATTCCAATGTATATATGATTGGTGATCTAGATTTAGAAACAATGACTTTTAAGCCTCTACATGAAATGAAAGAATTAGATAAAGGTTTTGATTTCTATGCAGCACAAACTGCACATCAATCACAATATGAAGTTACAGCAATCTTAGAAGGGTGGTTTGGCTGTTCGGATTATACATATCCTACAACAGATGAAGAAGGATGGGCTGGTTTACAAACACTAGCTCGTGAATTAACGATTCAAGATGGAAAGTTGATTCAAAGACCTTGTAGAAATTTAGAATCTATTAAAAAAGATATTTTATTCGAAGCAGAAAATGGTGTTGTAAAGAAAGATGCATTGATGAGAAGAACACCAGATGCTTGTATCATGCATTTAGAGAATCCTACAAACCAAGATGTTGAATTGAATCTATTCGCTACAGATATTCATAAAGGCTTTGAAATACACTATAACGCAAGAAAAAATCTTTTTCAGATATCTAGAAAATCATTAACCAATCAAATGAATTCAGAATTTGGAACAGAAAGAAGCATCACTTTAGAAAACTTAAAAACTTTAGATATCTTTGTGGATCATAGCGCAATCGAAATCTTTATCAATGATGGGGAAGAAGTAATGTCTTCTCGTGTATTCCCTACAAAACAAGAACATAAAATACGTATGTCAGGAAAAGATATCAATCTAAAGATATGGAGTATTGAAAAAGCTGTTGAAGATGATTTTAAATTATAAACTAAAAAATGGACTTCTTTGAAAAGTCCATTTTTTATGCGATTCTGCTTTCTTTATCAGATAAATAAACAATTGCGAGAAATCCTGGTCCAACATGGCATCCAATGACTGGTCCAAGTTCTTGGACAGATATGGAAGCATTTGGATATTTTTCTTGAACAAGTTGAACAAATTTTTCGGCTTCTTCAGGATCATCGGAATGTCCTACAATAAATTCGCTAGCGTGTGAAGGATCTAAGTCACGATCTAAACTCGCAAGTAATTCACGAATTGCTTTTTTCTTACCACGTACTTTGGAATATGCAATTAATTTTCCTTCATCATCAATATAGATTAAAGGTTTAATGGAAAGAAGAGAACCAATCATAGCGGATGCATTGGATAATCTACCGCCTCTTCTTAACCATTCTAGATCGTCTACTAAGAAACGATGAGAGAATCTTAATTTATTATCTTCAATCCAAGTGTGTACTTCATCCATAGATTTACCTGCATTTTTCATTTCAACAGCCTTTTTTAATAAAAGTGTTAATCCCATGGTTACACATCTTGTATCAATGATTACTAAATTGTTATTTGGAAATTCTTCTTGAATATCTTCATAAGCACGTTGTGAATTGAAATAAGATGAACTTAAAGCTTTATCCATATCTAAGAAAAGAACATTATTATTTTTTTCTAATAATTCTTTAAAAAATTCATAGTATGCATAGGCTGTAATCTGAGATGTATTTGGTTGATGACCTTCACGCATTTCATGGAAGAGTGCATGTTTTGTTTCAGCTCTACAATCATCTATATATACTTTTTCATTGACTTCAAATGTGTATGAAATCATTGGAATGTTATTTTGATCTAACCATTCACGATCTGCATCACATGTTGAAGCTGTTGCGATAATAAAATCTTCCATGTCTTTCCCCCAAAATCTAGTACGACTATTCTATCATTGAATGATATTTAAGTCATTAACCATTCGCAATATCTAGTTTTTCTTTTGCGACTGCTAACATTAGTTTAATACGATTTTCTTGATTGACTTTTGTTGAAGAAGGGTCGTAATCAACTGCGGTGATATTTGCTTTAGGATATCTTTCACGAATACGATTTGATACACCTTTACCAGCAATATGGTTTGGTAAACAACCAAATGGTTGTGCACAAACTATATTTGAATATCCATCTTCAATGAGTTCAATCATTTCAGCGCATAATAACCAACCTTCACCCATTTTGACACCAAGTGAAAGAATATCATCTGGTTTTTTCATGAGTTCTTTAAAAGAACCAGCACCATAGAATCCTGCATCTTTCATCGCTTTAGAACAAGATTGTCCAATAGAATCTAATACATTTAATAATTGTCCGGCCGCAATACCAAATGTTTTATTCATATCATATAGTTTTGCATCTAAAGAAAAATTAGCACAACAATAATTGACATAGCCCATTAAGCCAGGCATATTAACTTCACATCCTTCTTTTTCTAAGAATGCTTGTAAATCATTGTTTCCTAGAGGAGAAAACTTTACAAATATTTCTCCTACAATGCCAACTTTTACTTTTTTGACTTTATTTAATGTAATCGTTTTTGCATCGTTTGCGATTTCTTTAAAGTTTTTCTTAATAGAATGAATGGAATAGTTTGTGTTATTTTCCATCCAATCTCCAATCGTTTGTATCCATTTGTGACACCATTGTTCTGTTTCTCCTGGATGCACTTCATAAGGAACCATTTGGTTTCTTAAGGAAGAAATTTCATCTCCATAGAATGCACAAGCAAGTAATTTGCGAATTAATGGTAAAGTTAATGGCAAAGAAGAAGAAGATTCTAGTCCTGTTGGATTAATGGAAGCAACGGGAATATTTTCATATCCAGCTTTTACTAAAGCTTTTCTTAGTAATTTAATATAGTTGCTGGCTCTACATCCACCACCTGATTGTGAGATGAGAAGGGCAGTATGATTTAAATCATATTTTCCACTATTTAAAGCGTCTATAAATTGTCCAATTACCAATAAAGCAGGATAACAAGTATCGTTATGTACGTATTTTAAGCCGAGTTGTGCGACTTCACTTCCACAATTATTTAATACTTCACAATGAATGCCTTCCGATGCCATCGCTTTTTGAAGACAAGCGAATTGGACAGGTGCCATATTTGGAAAGAGAATCGTATAGTCTTTTAACATTTCTTTTGTGAAATTTGGTGTTAAATATTCCATATTAATTCTCCTCTCTTTCTTTCAATGCAGCGAATAAAGAACGGATACGAATATTAACTGCACCTAGGTTTGTAATCTCATCGATTTTCAATTGTGTATATAGTTTATTTCCTTCTTGAAGGATTTCTCTTGTTTCATCTGTAGTGATGGCATCTAATCCACATCCAAAGGAAACAAGTTGTACAAGATCCATATCGGATTGTGTTGTGCAATATTTTGCGGCTGCATATAATCGAGCGTGATACGTCCATTGATTTAATACATTTGTTGAAAATGATTCAATTAAATGAGAAATTGAATCTTCAGTAACAACACAAGCATTTTGTTTGATGATCAATTTGTCAATACCATGATTGACTTCAGGATCTACATGATATGGTCTACCTGCTAAAACAATGATTCTCTTGTTTTCTTTTCTTGCGGTATCAATCATTTCTTGTGCTTTGTTAGAAATATCTTTCATATGATTTTGATATTCTTCATATGCTGAATCAATTGCTTGAGCGACAGCTTTTGAATCATTGTAGTGGAATACTTCTTTCATGTATTTATGGAATTTCTTTTTGAATACTTTAGGATTAGAAATATCAACAAATGGATCTAAGAAACGTATATTCTTTAATTCCAACATATTATCTTTAAGTGTTTCTGGATAATATGCAACAATTGGACAATTGTAGTGGTTATCACCTTTGTGTTCATCAAAGTTATATGACAAACAAGGATAAAAAATATAATCAAGATCTTGTGAAGCCAAATAGTGAATATGACCATGTGTTAATTTGGCTGGATAACAAGCTGTATCACTTGGTATCGTACCTTGTCCTTGTTGATATAAAGTACGTGTACTAACTGGAGATACAATGACATTGTATCCGAGTTTTGTAAAGAATGTATGCCAAAATGGTAGTAGTTCATACATGTTCAATACAAATGGAATACCTACGGTTCCTCTTGTTCCTTTATGTTCATTTTGACAATACTTTTCTAATGATTTTAACTTATAAGCATATAAGTTTAATGAATCATCACTTGCTTTACCAGTAACAGGTTTTTCACATCTATTTCCTGAAATAAATCGTTTTCCATCAGAGAATGTATTAATTGTTAACTGACAATGATTTCCACAACCTTGACATTGAATGGATTGCGTTTGAACACTAAAGTTTTCTAACTGTTCTTTTGTTAACATGTTAGAAAGGTCACCTTGTTTTGTATGCGTCTTTCCATACAAAGCAGCACCATAAGCACCCATTAATCCAGCAATATCTGGACGAATGACTTCTACACCCATTTCTTTTTCAAATGCACGTAATACCGCTTCGTTATAGAATGTTCCACCTTGTACGACGATATTCTTTCCTAATTGTTCTGCAGAAGAAGCACGAATTACTTTATACAATGCATTCTTTACAACGGAGATTGCTAGACCTGCTGAAATACATTCGATGGAAGCCCCATCTTTTTGTGCTTGTTTCACAGATGAGTTCATAAATACGGTACATCTAGATCCCAAATCAACAGGTTTATCCGCAAATAAAGCAAGTTTTGCGAAATCTTCTACTTGATAACCTAAAGCTTGCGCGAATGTTTGTAAGAAAGAACCACATCCTGAAGAACAAGCTTCATTCAAGAAAATATCTGAAATAGCACCATCTTCTATCTTGAAACATTTCATATCTTGGCCACCAATATCAATAATGAAATCTACATCTTTTCTAAAATATTTGGCAGCAGTAAAATGCGCAACAGTTTCAACAAGACCAAAGTCACAATGCAATGCATTCTTCATAAGTTCTTCACCATAACCTGTAGCTGTCAATGAAGCAACTTTCATGTTTGGATGTTGTTGATAAAGTTTTAATAATGTTTCAATGACAAGTGGTAGAGGTTGTCCATCATTGGATCGATAATCTGTAAATAATAAATTAGATTGATCATCAATGACTGCAATTTTGATTGTTGTAGAACCAGAATCAATACCAATGTGTACTGGACCTGTTTCATCTGTGAATGGGACACGTGGTACACTCGCTTTAGAATGACGATTCTTAAATTCCCAATATTCATCTCTATTTTTAAATAAAGGTGGTAAACTAGCGAAATCAGATTGATTAGAATAGTTTTCTAAGGAATGAATGACTTCATCCAACGCGAATTCTTGATCTGAATAATATGCTGCACCAAGTGCGACATATAATAAGGAATTGTCAGGACATGTACCTTGTACATCTAATGTTTTATCAAAGCTATTTCTTAAACATTGTGAGAATGTTAAAGGACCGCCCAAATACAAGATATTTCCTTTGATGGGTCTACCTTGTGCTAGACCAGCAATGGTTTGATTTACGACTGCTTGATAAATCGATGCTGCAATGTCACTTGTTTTTGCGCCTTGATTGATTAAAGGCTGTACATCACTTTTCGCAAATACACCACATCTTGAAGCAATCGTATATGTTTTTTCTGCTTTTAAAGCTTCTTGATCCATTTCATCAGCTGTTAATTTTAATAGTGTAGCCATTTGATCAATAAATGCTCCTGTACCACCTGCACAAGAACCATTCATTCTAACTTCTACGCCATTTGTTAAAAATAATATCTTGGCATCTTCGCCACCTAATTCAATAATAACATCTGCTTCGGGAGATTTTTTTGTTGCGGCAACTCTTTCAGCATATACTTCTTGTACAAAAGGAACACCACAAGATTCACTTAGTCCCATACCTGCACTTCCGCTAATTGCTAGAATTGCTTTTTCTCCATGAAGAATTTCATCATTAATCTTTTTTAATAAAGCTTTTCCTTTTTCTATGATATGACTGTAATGTCTATCATAAGATGAATATATGATTTCATCTTTATCATCAATAACGACACATTTAATTGTTGTTGAACCAATATCTAAACCAACTCTCATATATTCCTCCTTCGTAAAACTACATTATTTTAATGAAAAGAAAAATGAATCGCAATGAAAATGTTTTTTCATTTTGACATTCAATAAAGATTGTATTCTTATAAAAATTTGATGAAAAACGATTGTAAGACTGATATCATAATTGCTATAGATTTAGGAGGGAAAAAGAGATGTTATACGCACCTTATCGTTATGATTATGTTGGAAGTTTTTTACGTCCAGAAAAATTGAAAGAAGCTAGAACAAAGTTTGAAAAAGGAGAAATTGATTCTGCAGCACTTAAAGAAGTAGAAGATGCATGTATTACAGAACTTGTGCAAAAACAGAAAGATGCTGGTTACCATTTTATTACAGATGGCGAATTTAGAAGAACATGGTGGCACATGGATTTCTTCTGGGGATTAAATGGAGTTGAAAAAGTTACAACAAAAGATGGTTTACATTTCCATGGAGAAACAACAAGAGCTGAAAGTGCAAAGATTGTTGGAAAGATTTCAGGTACAAATCATCCATTTGTTGAAGATTATAAATTTGTAAAACAATTTGAAGAAGAAGGTGTTTATGTAAAACAAACAATTCCTGCACCTACACAATTGTTAGCACAATTATCTTTACCTGAATTCCAAGAAGAAAATCTTGCAATCTATCCAGATAGAGAAGAATTGAAAAAAGATATCGTAAAAGCCTATGGTGAAGTTATTAATGAATTGTATGAAGCAGGATGCAGAAACTTACAATTAGATGACTGTACATGGACTTTATATGCAGATCCAAATATGTGGGCTAGTTTTGGTTTAACAGAAGAAAAGCTAAAAGCAATTTGTGAAGAAGGTGTTGCTTTGAATAATGCTGCAATTGCTTATAAGAAAGAAGATATGGTCATTAATACACATGTATGTCGTGGTAATTTCCATTCTACTTATGCAAATGTAGGACCATATGATCCAGTTGCTCCATATTTATTCGCACAAGAAAATGTAGATGCATTCTACTTAGAATATGATAGCGAAAGAGCAGGTGGTTTTGAACCATTGAAGTATGTTCCAGATGATAAAAAAGTTGTTTTAGGATTGATTACAAGTAAATCTGGTGAATTAGAAGATGCTGATGCTATCATTCGTCGAATTCATCAAGCAGCTATATACCATCCATTGGAAAACTTATATTTATCTCCTCAATGTGGATTCGCTTCTACAGAAGAAGGTAATAAGTTAACAGAGGAACAACAATGGGCTAAACTTGCACTCATTAAAAAGATTGCAGAAAAGGTATGGCATGACTAAAGAAGAAAGAAACCAATTATACAAAGATTGGATTTTTAAAAAGTCAGCTTATACCATGGCTTTATCAATTATTGATATTGATAAACAAACGGTTGCTCCAAGTGGTGGAAATGCATATAGAGATGAAAGAAGTGCTTTTTTAGCAGGTGAATTATTTTCTATTGAAACGGATGAAAAAATGGTCTCTGTTTTAAAAGGAATTATGAATGATCCTGAGGAAGAACAAGATGTGAAAAGAGCAGCATCTTTGTATTATGAAGAAATTCAAAAGACACTTTGTATTCCAAAAGATGAATTTGTAGCATTAGAACAATTAAAGAATACTTCTTATTCAAAATGGTTAGAAGCAAAAACAAAGAATGATTATTCTATTTTTGAACCATATTTAAAACAAATCATTGCATTTAAGAAAAAGGTATATGGATATCGTAATTCAAAAGAATCTATTTATGATCAAATGTTAAATGATTTTGAACCAGGTATGAATTGTGAGAAGTATGATGTTTTCTTCTCTGCTTTAAAAGAAAAACTTGTTCCTTTTATTCAAAAGATAACACATGCCGAACAAATTGATGATGCTTTTTTGTTTCAAGATTTTCCAATTGAAGAGCAAAAGAAATACATGGATCATATGTTGAAATATCTTCATTTTGATCCAGAATGGGGCTATCAAAATGAAACAGAACATCCATTTACTTCTTGGACATGTGAAAATGATTGTCGTACAACTACAAAATATTTAGAAGACAATATAATGTCAGCACTATTTTCTACGATTCATGAAGTAGGACATGCTTACTATGAACATGATGTTGATCCGAAATATGATGGTATGATCTTATCAGAAGGAATTTCTAGTGGAATGCATGAATCTCAAAGTAGACTTTGTGAGAATTATCTTGGACGAACAAAAGCATTTTGGGAATATAACTATCCATATTTAAAACAACAATTTACAAAACAATTTGAAGGGATTGATTTAGATACTTTTATCAAAGCAGTAAATGTATCTAGACCATCTTTGATTCGTACAGAAGCAGATGAATTGACATATCCTATGCATATTTTAATTCGTTATGAAATTGAAAAAGGTTTATTTGATGGCTCAATTGATGTAGAAGGATTAGATCAAACATGGGCTGATATGTATGAAAAATATTTAGGGGTTCGTCCAGAAAATGCATCAGAAGGTATTCTACAAGATGTACATTGGTCTATGGGTGAATTTGGATATTTTCCTACATATGCTTTAGGATCTGCGTTTGCTTCACAATTTGTGAAGAAGATGAGAGAAGAAATTGATGTAGATGATCTATTAAGAAACAATCATTATGATCAAGTGATTGCATGGTTGAAGAAACACATTCATCAATATGGATGTTTATATAATGCAGATGAAATCATGAAGATTGCAACAAATGAAGCATTTGATGTTAACAATTACACAGATTATTTGATTCAAAAATATAGTGCTCTTTATGGAGTGAATCATGATTGAATTACAAAAAAGAGTATTAGAAGATGGTGAGATTTTAGAAGGAAATATTCTCAAAGTAGATAGTTTCCTCAATCATCAGATTGATATTTCTTTGATGGAAGAAATTGGAAAAGAATTTTATCGTTTATTCAAAGAGCAAAAAATCACAAAGATTTTAACGATTGAAGCAAGTGGAATTGCGATTGCTTCTTTTACAGCACAAGCATTTGGTGTTCCAGTTCTTTTTGCAAAGAAATCAAAATCCACAAATTTAGGAAATGAAGTGTATACTTCAAAAGTTTATTCATATACACATAATCGAGAATATACGATTACAGTTTCGAAAAAATATTTACACGAAGATGATCGAGTTTTAATTGTTGATGATTTTCTCGCAAATGGTCTAGCACTACAAGGTGTGATTGATATTGCTAAGCAAGCAAGTGCTGAAGTGGTTGGGGTTGGGATTTGTATTGAAAAGACATATCAACCTGGTGGCAAAAAGATTCGTGATCTAGGTTATCAAGTAGAAGCATTAGTAAAAATTAAATATATGGAAAATGGAAGAATTGAGTTTGAAGACTGATTCTTCTTTTTTATACAAAAAGTATGAAAAAAAGATTGACATAAAATGTTAGTTTTACTAAACTAACTATGGTTAGAAATGGTTAACCATAGTAAGGAGGCGGAATATGTTACCTTTAACATTCGCAGACGTTGATCAGGAAGTAACTGTTCAACTTGTAAAAGGAAATCCTGAAATAAAGAAACATCTTGAAGATCTTGGCTTTGTTGCAGGTGGAAAAGTAAAAGTGATTTCAAAAACGGGAGACAATTTAATTGTTAATGTGAAAGAAACGAGACTTGGCTTAGATAAAACTATGGCTAACAAAATTATGATCTAGTGGAAAGGGGATATCATGACATTAAAAGAAGCAAAAGTCGGCTCCACAGTCAAAGTTGTTAAACTACATGGTGAAGGAGCTGTGAAGAGAAGAATCATGGATATGGGTATTACAAAAGGTGTAGAAATCTATATTCGTAAGGTTGCTCCATTAGGAGATCCAGTAGAAGTTACAGTTCGTAACTATGAATTGTCACTTCGTAAAGATGACGCTCAATTTATTGAAGTAGAAATCGTAAAGTAATAAAAGGGGAAAAACATGGCAGAAATTAGAATTGCTTTGGCAGGTAATCCAAACTGTGGTAAAACAACATTGTTTAATGCATTAACAGGTTCTAATCAGTATGTTGGTAACTGGCCAGGCGTAACAGTAGAAAAGAAAGAAGGTAAGTTGAAAGGACATGCAGATGTTACAATTCAAGACTTACCTGGTATTTATTCACTTTCTCCATATACATTGGAAGAAGTAGTATCTAGAAATTATCTTGTTGGTGATAAACCAGATGTTATTTTGAACATCATTGATGGAACAAACCTAGAAAGAAACCTATATCTAACAACACAATTAGCTGAAACTGGTATCCCTATGGTAATTGCTATCAACATGATGGATCTTGTAAAGAAAGATGGAGATGACATTAAAGTACAAGAACTCAGTAAGAGACTTGGTTGTAAAATCGTTGAAATTTCAGCTTTAAAAAATCAAGGTATCAAAGAAGCTGCTGAAGAAGCTATTAAGGCTGCAAATGAAAAGAAGCTTCCTACATCTATGACTTATACAAAAGATGTTGAAGAAGCGTTAACAACTATTGAAAAAGCAGCAAATTTAACAGATGCTCAAAAGCGTTGGTATGCAGTTAAATTGTTTGAAAAGGATGAAAAGGTTCTTGAAGAAATTAATTTATCTCAAGATGCAAAGCAAACAATTGAATCTGTAACAAACAAAGTTGAAACAAACGAAGATGATGATTCTGAAGCTATCATTACAAATGAACGTTATGAATATATCGCTACATTATTAAAGAATGTTTATGTAAAGAAGAATGCAGGAAAGATGACTGTTTCTGATAAGATTGACCAAATCGTTACAAACAGATGGTTAGCACTTCCTATTTTCGCAGCAGTAATGTTCTTTATTTACTGGGTTGCAGTGGCAACTTTAGGTACAGTTGTAACAGACTGGACAAATGATGTTTTATTTGGAGAATGGATTCAACCAACAGTACAAACATTACTTGAAAATGCTGGTGCTGCTGAATGGGTAGTATCACTTGTAGTAGATGGTATCATTGGTGGTATTGGTGCTCCTGTTGGATTTGCTCCACAGATGGCTATCGTATTCTTCTTCTTATCTGTATTAGAAGATTGTGGTTACATGGCTCGTGTTGCATTTATCATGGACCGTATTTTCAGAAAGTTTGGTTTATCTGGTAAATCATTTATTCCATTTATGATTTCTCAAGGTTGTGGCGTTCCGGGTATCATGGCTACTCGTACGATTGAAAATGAAAAAGATCGTCGTATGACAATGATTACAACAACTACAATTCCTTGTGGTGCAAAATTACCTGTTATCGCTATGATTGCTGGTTACTTATTGGGTGAAGGTACTTGGTGGTTCGCTCCAGTTATCTACTTAGCTTCTATTGCACTTGTAATTGTTACTTGCGTAATTTTAAAGAAAACAAATATGTTCTCTGGTGATCCAGCACCATTCGTTATGGAACTTCCTGCATATCATATTCCTTCATTAAAAGGTGTATTGTTACATGTTTGGGAAAGAGTATGGGCATTCTTAAAGAAGGCTGGAACAATCTTGTTCTTATGTTGCGCAGTGATGTGGTTCTTAGGTGCATTTGGTATTCAAGATGGAACATTTGGTCTTGTTGATACAGAATATTGTTTCTTAGCAACAATTGGTAACGCAATTGCTTGGATCTTCAAGCCATTAGGATTTGGAACATGGCAAGCTGTTGCTGCAAGCTTATCTGGCTTCGTAGCAAAAGAAGGTATCGTTTCAACAATGGGTGTATTATCTGGTCTTGGTGAAGTTGAAGAATATGAAGTATCTATGCATCAACAATTTGCTTCTTTCTTCCCAACAGGTATCGCTGCAGTATCCTTCTTAGTATTCAATATCTATGACTCACCATGTCTTGCTGCTATTTCTTCCACAGCGAAGGAAATGAATAACAAGAAATGGTTCTGGTTCTCAATTGCTTTCCAAAACGTCAATGCTTATCTTGTAACATTAATGGTTTACCAATTTGGTGGATTAATTACAGGTGAATTAGGATTTGGTGTCGGAACAATTGCTGCAATCGTAGTTCTTGTGATCTATCTATATCTCATCTTTAGACCGGATCCAAACAAGAAAAAGGTTGCTGTAGAACAAACAGCGTAACAAATGTTGTGACAGGCACAGGTTAAACCTGTGTCTGTTTTATAAAAGGAGACATTATGCATCATCATACATTAAGTGAATCAAAAAGAAAGTATCTTGCTACAATGGCAGAATTAGATCCTGAAGGAAAAGGAATTCGATCAATTAATATCGCAAAAGAATTAAATGTTACACGTCCTTCTGTGCATGCAATGTTAACAAGACTATCTGATGATGGCTTTCTCGTGAAAGAGCATTATGGAATTGTATATCTAACACCAAAAGGATTAGATATTGGAAAAAGAATTATTGAACTAGAAAATCATAGTAGTTAATCTACTATGGTTTTTTTCTTCTAATAAAAATATAATAGACATAGATATTAAGGAGAAATAGTATGAGTCATTATTTAACGATTGATGTAGGAGGAACATATATTAAATATGCATTGATGAATGAAAATGCAGAAATTATTGAAAAAGATGAAGTTCCTACACCATATGATGGATTAGAAAAATTTATTGAAACAATTAAGAAGATTTATGATCAATATGAAGATCAAAAGATTGAAGCAATTGCGATGAGTGCGCCTGGTAAGATTGATGCGAATACTGGTTATTTTTATACAAGTGGTGCATTAAATTATATTAATAATGTCAATTTAAAAGATCGTTTAAAAGAAATTATTCCTGTAGATTTTGCGGTTGAAAATGATGCGAAAGCTGCAGCAGCTGCTGAACTTTGGAAAGGTAGTATGAAAGGTATCGAAAATGGTACAGTTATCGTTTTGGGTACTGGAATTGGTGGTGCAATCATCATCGATGGAAAAGTTTATAGAGGGTCAACTTTTGCGGCAGGTGAATATTCTGGTGTTCCTGCTTCTTTATATGATGCAACATACAATTCCAAGAATGCATGGGCAACGATCAATGGCGTAGGTGCAATGATTAAAAATTATGCAAATAAAATAGGAATTGATGCAAGTGAAATGAACGGTAAGCTTTTATTTGCGGATGCAAATGCAGGTAAAGCGGAGGCTTTAGAAGCAATTGATGAATATTGTACAACACTAGCTTCTGGTATCATTTCTTTACAATTTGTATTGGATGTACAAAGAGTTTCGATTGGTGGTGGTATTTCTAAACAACCATTATTATTAGAAATATTGAAAAAGCATTTACATGAATATTATGATGCAGCATCTTCTTACTTACCTGCATCAATTCCTGAAGTTGTTACATGTGAATTTGGGAATGATGCAAATATGATTGGTGCTTTATATCATTATCTTTATGTTATTAAAGGAGCAAATAAATGATTAGACATATTTGTATGTTTCAGATTCAAGATGAAAACAAACAAGAAATCTTGCATGAAATATTAGAAAGAACAAAGTCTTTAAAAGATATTAAATCTACAAAAGGTGGATTGACTGTAACAAACGCAAAAGAAGCACCAGAAAGTAATTATGATTTTTGCTTGATTTATGATTTTGATGATATTGATGCATTAAATGCATATCAAAATGATCCAATTCATTTATCATGTAAAGAATATTTTATGCCTTTTGTGAAGAACAGGGCTTGTATTGATTATGAATACTAATTGAAAAATTTTCATAAACTGAAACTATTTTCATAAAATTATGAAATATATTTCATAATTCTCTTGAAAGTTTTATTACCTCTCTATAAAATTGAGAGGTATTTTTAAATACAAGGAGGAGAAAGTTTATGAAAAAGGTGTTATCTAGTATTCTCGCTGTAGCGCTTTTAGCTGGATGTAGTTCTTCTACTGCGTCTACTTCAAAGGCTACAACCACATCTACTACGACAGTCGCCATTGCAACTGACACGGATATTTCATCCATGAATAGTTCGATTGCGACAGATGGTACATCCTTACAAGCGTTAGGTTTATGTATGTCAGGTCTTGTTCAATTAGATTCTGATGGTGTTGCTCAACCGGATTTAGCTGAAAGTTGGGAAGTTAGTGAAGATGGGCTCACATATACATTCCATATTCGTGAAGATGCGAAGTGGAGCAATGGAGAAGCATTGACAGCAAATGACTTCGTATATGCATGGAATCATTTGATTGATCCTGAAGTTGCAAGTGATTATTCATTCTTGATTGATACGTCTGCTGGTTCTAATACAGTAAACGCAAAAAGTTGGGAAGCAACAGATGATTATACATTTGTTGTGAATCTATCATTACCTTGTGAATATTTCTTAACATTGATGGCATTCCCTTCATTGTATCCATTAAATGAAAAGTATGTTGAAGAACAAGGCGATCAATATGCATTATCAGTTGATAATATGATCTATTGTGGACCATATGTTATGAATACATGGACAGTTGGTGATTCATATACATTTACAAAGAATGATCAATATTGGGATGCAGCAAATTATACAGAAAATGCTGATGAAATTGATTTCCGTTATATCCAAGGTCAATCTGCAATTCTTGAATATGAAGCTGGAAACTTAGATTATGTTAAGTTAACAAGTGAAGTTATTGATGATTATGCTGGTAGAGATGATGTTGTAACATATCTATCTGGTTTCTCTTGGTATTTATCTTTGAATTATGGAAATGAATATCTATCAAATCTCAATGTTCGTAAAGCAATTGCGTATGCAGTTGATACAGAATCTATGTGTGAATCTGTATTGAAGGATGGCAGTGTTGCTTTAGATGGTATCGTAACAAAGTCCACTGCGATTAGTTCTACAGGTACAGACTATCGTGATGTAGCTGGTGCAGTTACTTTAGGATATGATGTTGATAAGGCAAAAGAAGCATTTGAAGCCGCATGTGATGAATTAGGCGTATCTGAAATTTCACTTGAATTATTGTATGAAGATGCAGATGTTTCTAAGAATGTAGCTGCATATATCATGGATGCTTTAGAAAAGGTTGGTTTTACAATCACTTCAAATTGTGAACCTAAGAAGAGTAGAATGGAAGATATGAACAACCATAACTATGATATTGGTCTAACAAGATGGGGTCCAGACTACTCTGATCCACAAACATATATGGACTTGTTCTATTCTGAAAAGGGTGAAAATTCTGGACAATATCAATCAGACAAATATGATGATTTGATTTATCAAGCAGAATTTACAGATGCCGCAGATGCTGAGAAGAGATGGGAAGATTTCGCATCAGCTGAAAAAGTATTAATTAGTGAAGATGTTGCTGTTGTCCCTCTCTATCAAGCAGGTAATACAGCACTTCAAAACACAAAATTAACAGGTATTGATTACCACGCTGCAGGTGTAACAAGTTACCGTCATTTAATTAAAACAGAATAAAAAATAAGGCTTATCAGAATGAATCTGGTAAGTCTTTTTATGTTATAAATATGTTTTTACAGATAAAACTTCACCAATGATTCGTACAGGTAACGTTTTAACTTCTTGTTGCGTGAAATATCGATTTTCTACTTCTGGGTTTGCGGCTTCTAAAATAACCATTTTATTCTTTATTACAAATCTTTTGACAGTTACTTCATCTCCAATCATGATGACACCAATCTTTCCATTTTCAATATGATTTGTTGAATGAACAAGTACTAAAGAACCTGGCATAATACCAACGCCAATCATAGAAGAGCCTTCGACTTTTAAATAGTAGTCACCAAGTTGTTTGTCGGATAATGCTGCATCTTCTTCACCGAGATAATTTTCTTGTGCGAACATATCATAGCCACCTTTAACGTATCCTAAAATAGGAATCTTTACTCTTCCGTCATTTCCTTTTAGAAATGGTGTAACATCATATCCAACGATTTTAGATAGACCTGCACATACTTTTGATGTGATTTGTGTAACTTCTCCTTTTTCCCATCTCATAACAGTTGAGCGTGCAACACCAAGTTTCAATGCAATCTGTGAAGTGGATAATCCTGATCTTTTTTTATAGTCCAATATAATATCTTGTAATGTCATGAAAATATTTTAGCGTCTTTATGCACAAAATTCAATAATCTATAAAAATGTGTTGCATTTGATATTGTTATGAACAATTATTCACGTATAATGAATTTCAGAAGGTGATGCTATGGAATATTATAAAAGATATGTAGATGTGATTGTAAAACAAACAAAAGAAGGAAATATTCTTCCTTTATATGTTTGTTGGGAAAATGGAAAAAAGTACCAAATTGATAAAGTCATCAGTAAAGAAAGAAGGGCATCTCAAGTTGGAGGTTGTGGAATTCGTTTTATTTGTTTTATTTGTGGACAAAGAAGAAATCTATATTTAGAAAAAAATAGATGGTTTATAGAAAGTGTTCATCCTTAACGAGTAATTAACAATTGTTTTACATTTTAATTTCTTGTATCCTAGTTATATTAGAAATGAGGAAATGGCATGCCAATTACAGTTTTTGGAGCAGTTTTTGTTGATATTAAAGGATATCCAAATAAGAAATATATTCCAAGTGGAAGAAATGCAGGAAAAGTATTACAAGTTCATGGTGGAGTTAGTAGAAATGTTGCGGAGGATATCGCAAATATTGAATTGAGACCTACATTTATTAGTGTTGTAGATCATTCTGGCACTTCGTTAGATGTGATTGCGAAATTGGATCGTCATAAAGTGAACACAAAATATATTCGTAAAGTAGAAGGCGGACTTGGTACTTGGCTTGCGATATTTGATAATACAGGTGATGTTGTTGCATCGATTTCACAGCGTCCTGATTTATCTGAAATCAATCATATATTAGATGATTATGGAGATGAGATCTTTAAGAATTCTGATAGTATCGTTGTTGAAGTGGATATGGATTCTGATTTGTTAAATCGTATTTTTGATCTTGCAGATAAATATGGCATTAAAGTATATGCGGTCGTAAGTAATATGTCGATTGCTATGGAAAGAAGAGATTTGATGAAACGTACAGGTTGTGTTGTGTGCAATGATCAAGAAGCTTCTACATTATTTTCTGAAGACTATTCGAATTATGAACCAAATGAATTAGCACAAGTTCTTTCGAAACAAGTGAAACTTGCACAATATCCAAATTTTGTTGTGACGCTTGGTGATAGAGGTGCTATTTATGTGGATGAGAAAGGGGAATATGGTTATATTCCTCCACAAAAAACACAAGTTGTAGATACGACAGGAGCGGGTGATGCATTCTTTTCTGGTGTAGCGTTAGGTTTGACTTATGGAAAAACATTAAAACAATCTTGTGAAATTGGAACAAGATTAGCTTCTTCTGTGATTGCGAATGCAGAAAGTGTTTGCCCACGTTTTCAACCAGCAGAGTTTGATTTGGATCCAATTGCAGCTAGATGCCAAAAGATGGCTTTATTTGATTGATAAAAAATCAGGATAAATACGCCAAAAATAGAAAGGGAAGAAAAGAAAAACAAAAAAAATAAAAAAAAGATGTTGACT
>CAVLCI010000008.1:0-48031 GCA_963661415.1 Bifidobacteriaceae bacterium
TTTATAAGTACAAGTGGTTCGACACTTGTGGAAAGGAGAATGTGCATTCCTCTCACCACCTACGCTAACGCTTAGAGGTGGGAGTTTCCTGCACAAATTTTAGATGAAAAGAATTATATTAGCTGGTGTTTGTGTGAAAGAAGACGCAAATGTATTTCAAATGAAGATGGAAGAATGCATTGCCTTATGTAATGCTTGTGATTTAGAAGTTGTAGAAACAATTACACAAAACTCTAACACAATGGATACAAGACATGCGTTTAGAACAGGTAAATTGGATGAATTGAGAATCTTGGTACAAGATACCAATGTGGATTATGTTGTGTTTTATAATGATTTAACAGTACAAATGGCAGAAAGAATATCTGCTTGTATTGGATGTAACGTTATTGATCGCACTGCATTAATCTTAGATATTTTTTCAACGCGTGCAAAAACAAGACAAGCAAAATTACAAACAGAAATGGCACGCCTACAATATGATTTACCACGTTTATTAAACAGTGATAATGATAGAGAAAGAGAAAGAGGTGGATCTGTCAATAATAGAGGATCTGGTGAAATGCGTTCTGCAATCGTTGCGCGAAAATATCAAAAACGCATTCAAGATCTTAAAACAGAATTAAATCGTATTGAAAAACAAAATGATCAGGATGAGAAAAGAAGATCAAAAACTTTATTTAGAAGAGTTGCATTGGTTGGTTATACCAATGCAGGTAAGTCTTCTTATATGAATTATTTATTGTCACATACAAGTGCGAGTGGAAATGAAGTATTAGAAAAAGATATGTTGTTTGCGACTTTAGATACTTCTGTTAGAAAAATCAGTTCAGAACGAAAAACATTTTTCTTATATGATACGGTTGGATTTGTTTCGGATCTTCCACATACTTTGGTAGAAGCATTTAAAAGTACATTATCTGCCGCAAAAGATGCTGATCTATTAGTGGAAATCATTGATGTATCAGATTATGATTATGAAACAAAAATGGATGTAACAGAACAAACGTTGAAAGAAATTGGTGCAGATACTATACCAGTATTAAAGCTATTTAATAAATGTGATTTGTTAGAGAATCATAAAGAATTTCCAGGTATATGTATTTCTACATATACAGGTGAGAATATGGATGTATCTGTGCATCAGATACTAGAAATGTTATATCCAAGAGAAGAAAGTCTGTATTGTTTTCTTCCTTATGATAAAATGGGTATGTTTGATGAATATAAACAAGTGCTTGATATTTGTATAATCAAACAAGATGATAAAGGTATGACTTTAAAGATACAAGGACCATCTGATTATGTACATGCATTTGATTTATATCGTTTAGAAGGGATTATATATGAGTAAAACAGTATGGGAAAAATTGAGTGAATCTGAAATGAAAGATTTGATGACTTTCAATGATGATTATATGGGATTCCTCAGTGTTTCAAAAACAGAAAGAACATTTGTAAACAACAGCATTGCATTAGTTGAAAAGGCAGGTTTTAAGAACTTAGATGAAGTGAATGAATTAAAACCAGGTGATAAAGTCTATTCAACAAATAAGGGAAAGAATTTCTTAGCATTCATTATTGGTAATGAACCAATTCGTAATGGTATGAATTTATTAGGTGCGCACATTGATTCCCCTAGAACAGATTTAAAACAACATCCATTATATGAAGCAAATGGTTTAGCTTTATTAGATACACATTATTATGGTGGTATCAAGAAATATCAATGGGTAGCTAGACCAATGGCTTTGGTTGGTGTTGTTGCGAAGAAAGATGGTACAGTTGTAGATATCAATATTGGTGATGATGAGAAAGATCCAGTAGTAGGTATTTCAGATTTATTGATTCATTTGGCATCTAGTCAAATGGAAAAGAGTGGTGCGAAAGTCGTAGAAGGTGAAGCACTTGATTTATTAGTTGGTTCTATTCCTAAGAAAGATACAGAAAAAGATCCAGTTAAAGCATATGTTTTAGATCTATTAAAAGAAAAATATGATATTGAAGAAGATGACTTTATTTCTGCTGAAATTGAAGTTGTTCCTGCTGGTAAGGCAAGAGACTATGGTTTAGATCGTTCTATGGTTCTTGGATATGGTCATGATGATAAAGTTTGTGCGTACACTTCTTTAAGAGCAGTATTGGATTTTGAGGGTACACCAGAAAGAACAGCATGTGCAATCTTAGTGGATAAAGAAGAAATTGGTTCTGTAGGTAATACAGGTAT
This sequence comes from Bifidobacteriaceae bacterium, assembly GCA_963661415.1. GTDB lineage: Bacteria > Bacillota_I > Bacilli_A > Erysipelotrichales > Erysipelotrichaceae > Bulleidia. The sequence goes on from CAVLCI010000008.1 coordinate 2,228, forward strand.
GCAATCCGCATATTTTGATCATGTCGTTGCCAAGATGCTTGCTTTACAAGGAGAAACATCATTGGTTGCGTTCAATGATACAATGGATCATTCTAAGATGTTATCAAGTGATGTATCTGCGGCATTTGATCCTTTATATCCAGAAGTAATGGAAACAAAGAATGCTTCTTTCTTTGGAAAAGGTATTTGTTTCAATAAATATACAGGTTCTAGAGGTAAAGGTGGATCTAATGATGCCAATGCAGAATACATGGCTCAGATTCGCAAAGTAATGGATGATAATAACTGCTATTTCCAAACATGTGAACTTGGTAAAGTTGATGTTGGTGGAGGCGGTACAATTGCTTATATCATGGCAAATAAAAATATGGATGTCATTGATGCAGGTATTGCAGTACAAAATATGCACGCTCCATTTGAAGTTGTATCCAAGGCAGATGTCTATGAAGCTTATAGAGCTTACATTGCATTCTTAAAAGATATGAAATAATGATAGAAACAGTATCGAAAGGGTACTGTTTTTTTGTATAATTGTAGCTAGTAAAAGAGGTAGAAGTTGTGAATAGACCAATTGTTAGAATTAGTGATAAAGGTGCAGATTTTTTGAAAAAGGGACAGATGTGGATGTATTCAAATAATTTGGATTCAGATGTATCTATATTAGAAAATGGATGTGTTGTTGATATATTGATGCATGATGATACATATTTAGGAACTGGATATTTGAGTAAGGATTCACATATTACAGTACGTATTTTTTCTAAGAAAAAAGAAGATATTGATAAAAACTTCTTTGTTCAAAAGATACAAGATGCATTTTCTTATAGAAAAACAGTCGAACCAAACAATCTAGATAATTGTAGATTGATATTTGGAGAAGCAGATGGATTACCTGGATTAACAGTAGATCGTTATAACGATGTATTGGTAACACAAATTACTTGTTATGGATTAGAAAAAAACAAAGATCTTTTATATCAAGCTTTATTAGATGTATTGAAGGATGAAAACATTCATGCAATCTATGAAAGAAATGATGTGAAATCAAGAGAAAAAGAAGGACTTTCTTTATATAAAGGCTTTTATTATGGAAGTGCTTCTACGATTCAAGTGATTCAAGAGAATGGTTTGAAACTTAATGTTGATATAGAAAATGGACAAAAGACAGGATATTTTTTGGATCAAAAAACAAATCGTGTCATTATTCGAAATCTATCCAAAGGGAAGAAAGTTTTAGATTGTTTTACACATACAGGTGGATTTGCGTTAAATGCAGCTTTCGGTGGAGCACAACATGTAACTGCAGTTGATGTTTCAAATGTTGCTTTGAATGAAGGAAAAGAAAACGCTAAATTAAATGATTTAACAAATCTATCTTTTGTACAAGCTGATGTATTTGATTATTTAGATACGTTAAAACAAAATGCGTTTGATTTGATTATCTTAGATCCACCCGCATTTACGAAATCTAGAAGAACTGTTATGAAAGCATACAATGGTTATAAAAGAATCAATATGCAAGCTATGAATGTATTAAGAAATGGTGGTTACTTAGCAACGTGTTCTTGTTCTAGATATATGGAATGTGATTTGTTTGAAAAGATGTTGAAAGAAGCAGCTTTAGAAATTGGTGTACAACTTAAACAAATTTCTGTCACACAACAAAATGCAGATCACCCAATTTTATGGAATATGGATGAAAGTTCTTATTTGAAGTTTTATGTATTTCAAGTTGTTGAGGGGAAATAATAGGAAGGGTATTTTATGAAGTTGGTTATTATTCGTCATGGGGATCCTGACTATGTTCATGATTCCCTAACAGATAAAGGGAAAATAGAAGCAGAATTATTAAGTGAAAGAATGAAGAATATGGAAGTTAGTGAGTATTATCAATCTCCATTAGGCAGAGCACAATTAACTGCTTCCTATACTTTAAACAAAGTTGGTAGAAGTGCACAAACTTTAGAATGGTTAAAGGAATTTGATCCTCGCATTTTTAGACCGGATCGTTTATTTCGCAAAACAGTAGCGTGGGACTGGTTGCCTCAAGATTGGACAAAGGATTCTCGTTTTTATGATTATGATCATTGGTATGAAACAGAAGCAATGCGAAACGCTAAAGTAAAAGAAAGATATGATTGGGTATGTAATAACTTTGATACTTTTTTGGCAGAACATGGTTATGAACATGTAGATAACTATTTTAAAGTGACAAATTCTAATCATGATACGATTGTATTCTTTTGTCATTTTGGTTTAGAATGCGTTTTATTATCTCATTTATTACATGTTTCTCCAATGATATTGTGGCATGGATTTGTTGCGGCACCAACATCTGTAACAATTGTTCATACAGAAGAAAGAAAAAAGGGAATTGCGGCATTTAGAGTTGCACAATTTGGTGATATATCTCATTTGTATGTTGGAAATGAAGAACCATCTTTTGCGGCAAGATTTGCGGAATGTTTTGGCGATTCTACGCAACACTGATAAAATAATTTTAAGAAAGATGGACGTTAATATGAAAGTTACATTGTATTTTGTAAGACATGGTGAGACTAGATTTAATGAAAAAGGAAGAATGCAAGGTGTTTGTGATTCTCCATTGAGTGTCAGAGGAGAGTTACAAGTGGAACAAGCACGCGTATCCTTAACAAATGTTTATTTTGATCATGCATATACTTCTCCAAGTGGTAGATGTATTAAGACTTGTAAAAAGATATTGGAAGGTAGACATATTCGACCACGTATTATTCAAAATCTACATGAAATGGATTTTGGTAGTTTTGAAGGAACAAGATTTACATCTCATCCTGATGAAATTTCTTATTGTTTTGAAAGAAATGATTTTACAAGTGTGAATGGTGAAAGTCATGAACAAGTATTATCTAGAATTGAAGAAGCAATGGAATCGATTCTAACAGATAGTAAAGATGGAGATCATATACTCATCGTTACACATGGAGCATTAGAACTTGTTTTAATGAAATTGTTTTTTAATATTGATGTAGAGAATGAAATGAAACGTGTTCCTGGTAAAGGTAATCCAATTCCAAATGCAGGAATTATGCGTGTTGTATATGAAGATGGACAATATACTGTTACAAATCTACCAACAGAACCAACAAAATTTGAAAATCCTGTAGAAGATAAGATCATTCACTTCTATTATGTCAATCATGGTCAAACAGTTTTCAATCAATATAATCGCATGCAAGGAGTATGTGATTCACCATTGACGCAAAGAGGTATGGAACAAGTTTATCTTTGTGCTAACGCATTAAAAGATATTTCATTTCAAACGATTTATACTTCACCATTAACAAGATGTATTGATACAGCGATGCAAATATCACATGATCGTAATATTGAACCAATCATATTAGATGGATTAAAAGAAATTGATTATGGACAATTTGAAGGTGTTGTTAGAGATAATTGGTTAGATGAAATCAAAGAGCATCGTAATAACCATGATGATTGGAGTGATGTAGGTGGAGAATCACAGAAATCTTTTGAACAAAGATTTGAACATGTTATGTTTAAAGTGATTTCTGCTTCTAGAAATGAAGCAAATATTCTTCTAGTTGGACATTCTGAATATTACAAACGAATGTTAGAAATTCTATTTCATAAAAATGTTGAAGAAACGATGATGGAATTGAGACAACATGGAAAACAACCACATCCATATGGAGGAATTTTTCGATTTGATTATATCAATGGGCAATATATTTTCAATGACTATATGTATTCTGTAGAACAATAAGAGAGATGTATTATGGGAATTAATAAAAAATTAAAGAGTTTGTATTATCTATTTGAGAAACAAGATGATGTACTCTGGAAAAATGAAATTGAAGCGAACCAATTGGTTAGTACAACATTATCTGCAAGTTGTATTGTACTTTTGATTGTTTGGGTGATTTGTTATTTAGGATTTTTTGGAAAAGCGGAAGATATTTTGATGTCTATGATTTCCCAAAGTGTTGTTGATCTAGCGATTCCAGTGTTCCTGTGTAGATTTTTTAATGTACAAAAATCATGGGTTAAATATGTATTATTGTTTTTTGTAACTGCCGTTCTTGCCAGATTATTTTGTTATTTAAATTTTAATGTAACGCTAGTTATGGTGATACCTGTAGTTTTGTCTTGCCGTTATTTCAATAAAGATTTTACAGTTACGATTGCGATTTTAACTGCTGTGTTTTTTGGATTAGCTTTATTTTCGAATGCATATTATGGTTTTGGTTGGTTTGATCTCAACTACTATCAAGTTCCTTCAGGTACAACTCTTACAATTGAAAAGTCACTTTCTGAAAGTATAAGTGCTTTGGGAATTGATGTGAGTGATAGAGTTTATCAAACAATGATTTATAATTTTTTACCTAAATTATTTGTTTACTTTATTGTTTCTATGGTTTGTGTCAGAATTGCTGAAACAGGTAAGAGTCTTGTGACAACACAAAAAACGATTACTGAAAAGACTGCACGCATTGAATCTGAATTGAATTTAGCACAGAATATTCAAGCACATATGTTACCAAGTATATTCCCAGCATTTCCAGAAGATGAAGAATTTGATATTTATGCAAGTATGGAACCTGCAAAAGAAGTTGGTGGTGATTTCTATGATTTCTATAAGTTAGATGAAACACATTTAGGACTTGTTATTGCGGATGTTTCTGGTAAAGGTATTCCTGCAGCATTATTTATGGTCATCGCAAAAACAATCATTAAAAATGAAATTCATATGGGCTATTCTCCAGCAGAAGCACTATCTAGAGTCAATCACATGTTGTGTGAAGGAAATGAAGATGGTATGTTTGTTACCGCATGGGTTGGTATCTTTGATTCTAAGACTGGTGAATTAACGTTCTCAAGTGCTGGTCATAATCCACCACTTGTATTAAGAGATGGAAAATATAATTATTTGAAGATGCGTTCTGGTTTTGTTTTAGCTGGAATTGATGGTTTTAAATATCATCAAGAAACGATTCAATTGAAACCTGGTGATAAACTATTCTTATATACAGATGGTGTTACTGAAGCAATTGATGGTCAAGAACATATGTATGGTGAACAAAATCTATTAGATTTTATGAATGCACATAAAGAATTAGGACCAAAAGATATGATCAAGAGTGTTCGAGATGATGTGCGTTCATTCGCTAATGGTGCAGATCAATTTGATGATATTACAATGTTGATGTTGGATTTTATTAGAGAAAAGCATGTGTTAGAAATGAAAGAAAAAGAATTAAATATTTCAAAAGATTCTGTAGAAGATTTGAATGCATATTTAGAAGGGGAATTAGAACAAGCAGAATGTTCTATGAAATATATTCAACAAATATTGATCTGTGCAGAAGAAATATATGTAAATGTATGTAATTATGCATATCCAAATGGTGCAGGTACAGTACTCGTTAGAACATCGATCAATAAAGAACGTGCAATCGTTCAATTTAAGGATCAAGGAATTCCATTTAATCCTTTAGAGAAAAAAGATCCTGATATTACTTTGGATATTGAACAAAGAAAAGAAGGAGGACTTGGAATCTATCTTGTGAAAAAGATGATGGATGAAGTAAAATATGTATACCAAAATGGTAACAATGTATTAACGATAGAAAAGAGGTTTGACGATGGATGTTCTAGATAAAGCAATCGAATTCGCAACAAATGCACATTCTGGACAAGTACGTAAATTAGCGAAAACACCGTATATTCTTCATCCGATGGAAGTTGCTTGTATTATTTCGACAATGACAGAAGATAGGGAAACAATGGCAGCTGGTTTATTACATGATACGATTGAAGATTGTGATATTGATCCACAAGTTATTTATGATGAATTTGGAAAAAGAGTGTATGGTCTTGTATTAAGTGAAACAGAAGATAAACTTTCTGAAAGACCACCTGCTGAGACTTGGATGGAACGAAAAGAAGATTCTTTATTAATGTTAGAAAATACGACGGATGAACATGTTCGTATCTTATGGTTAGCGGATAAATTATCTAATATTCGATCTTTCTATCGAGAATACTTGAAAAAAGGCGATGATGTTTGGAGTACATTAAATCAAAAAGATCCAAAGATGCAAGAATGGTATTATCGTTCTATTGCGAAATCATTGAAAAGTTTAGAAAATACCGCAGCATATTTAGAATATATTACATTGGTTGATAAAATATTCGGAGAGGAGTCAAGTGATGTTAAGTAAAAATGAAAATGGAGTTTTAACAATTTATTTAGAAGGACGTATTACTGCAGATAATGCTCCAAAAGTACAAGATCAAATTCAAAACATCTTACAAGAAAAACATTCTAGTTTAGTGTTAAATTGTGAGAAGTTGGAATATATTTCTAGTGCTGGTCTTCGTGTTATTTTAAGAACAAAGAAAAATGAACCTACATTAAAACTTGTGGATGTAAATTCTGAAGTTTATGAAGTATTTGATATGACTGGATTTACAGAAATGATGGATATTGAAAAAGCATATCGTCATATGTCAATTGAAGGTTGTGAACAAATTGGACAAGGTTCCAATGGAAAAGTGTATCGTATTAGTGAAGATACGATTGTTAAAGTATATTATAATGCGGATGCATTACCAGATATCCATAGAGAAAGAGAACTCGCTAGAAAAGCATTTGTATTAGGAATTCCTACAGCGATTCCATATGATGTTGTTAAAGTTGGAGATACATATGGTTCTGTATTTGAATTATTAAACGCAAAAAGCTATATTAAAAAGATCAATGAAGATCCATCAAAGATTGATGAATACATTCAATTATTTGTTGATTTATTGAAGAAGATTCATGCAACAACAGTAAAACCTGGTGATTTACCTGATGTAAAAGTGACAGTATTAGGTTGGGTAAATTATTTAAAGGATTATATTCCTGTAGAGAAGTATGAAAAGCTAAGAAATTTGATTCAAGATGTACCAGATACACATACGATGATTCATGGAGATTATCATATGAAGAATGTGATGATTCAAGATGGTGAAACATTATTGATTGATATGGATACATTATCTGAAGGACATCCTGTCTTTGAGCTAGGAAGTGTATTCAATGCGTATGTTGGCTTTGGAGATGTTGATGAAAGTATTGTACAAAGTTTCTTAGGTATTTCTAGAGAAACTGCACTTTATATTTGGAATCAATTTGTTCCACTATATTTAGGAACAGATGATCCAGACATGATTGAACAAGTTAAAAAGAAGGCAATGCTTGTAGGCTATACAAGATTATTAAGAAGAACTATCAAACGTGAAGGTTTTGATAAAGCTTCTAGTGCAATTACATTCTATAAAGATAAATTATTAAACTTGATTGATGAAGTAGATACATTAGTATTCTAAAAGGGAGGAACTATGACAATTCAAGAAATCAGAGATAATGAAAATCTAACATTACAATTAGGAGGACGCTTAGATACAACAACAGCTCCAGACTTAGAAAAAGTAGTGAATACACAATTAGATGGTGTAAAGAATTTAGTATTAGACATGAAAGATTTAAAGTATGTTTCTTCTGCAGGATTAAGAGTCATTCTTTCTATCCAAAAGAAAATGAATGTTCAAGGAAATCTCAAGCTCACAAATGTTTGTGATGAAATTAAAGAAGTACTAGAAATTACTGGCTTTACTTCATTCTTAACAATTGAATAAGACAAATGAAAACAGGATGCAATATATAACATCCTGTTTTGTTATGTCATTCTCTATTTTGTAAAGTGATGTATTCAGCTTCATCACCAACATATTTATAAGCTGGTCGAATGATACGATTTGCGAATTCAACTTCTTCCATACGATGTGCACACCAACCTGGTACTCTAGATATCGCAAAGATAGGGGTATATAGTTCCTCTGAAATTCCTAAGATACGATATACAAGACCAGAAAATAGGTCTACATTCGCACATACATTTTTTGTGTTTCCTTTAACTTCTTTGAATACGATAGGTGCTAACTTTTCTATCTGACATAAACATTCATATTGTCTGTCTAAACCTTTTTGATAAGCTAAATCTTTTGAATTGTTTTTTAAGATTTGAGCTCTTGGATCACTTTTTGTATATACCGCATGCCCAATTCCATAGATGAGTCCACTATGATCACCTGCTTCTTTGTTTAATATCTTTGTTAAGTAAGCTTTCATTTGTTCATCATCATGAATATTATTTACATTTTCTAAGATTTCATCTAATTGCTTCATGACTTTGAGGTTTGCGCCACCATGTTTTGGACCTTTTAAAGATAAAATAGCTGAAGCAATTGCGGAATATGTATCTGTTCCAGTAGAAGAAACAACACGTGTTGTAAATGCGGAATTGTTACCTCCACCATGATCTGCATGCACGACCATACATAAATCTAATAACTTAGCTTCTTCATGTGTATAGGTTTGATCTAATCGATACATTGCGAGAATATTTTCAGCAGTAGATAAACCTTTCTTTGGATAGTGGAAATAAAGGGATTCATGATCAAACGCATGTTTTTTTGTTTGATAGGCATAGACCATCATACTTGGCATTTCCGCAATCAAATTGATGGATTGTTTTAGGATATTTTCTAAAGATGTATTTTCTGCCTCTTCATCGTAGGAATACATCGCTAATACGCTACGTGCCATCTTATTCATAAGATTTGGAGAAGGCGCAGCCATGATTTGTGTTTCCGCAAATCCATCAGGTAATTCACGATGTGTTTCTAATAGATTGTGATAAAGATTTAATGTATTTTCATTTGGTAAAGAACCAAATAATAATAACCATGAAACTTCTTCAAATAAGAAACGATCTTTTTGAATCGCTTCATTGACAATATCTTCTAAATCAATGCCACGATAAATCAATTTTCCATCAATTGGAAGTACGTTGTTGTTTTCGTCTTTTTGATATCCTACAACATCACAAATATTTGTAAGACCTGCAAGTACGCCTGTTCCATCAGCGTTTCTTAATCCTCTTTTTACACCGAGTTTTTCACTCATCTCTGGATCAATATAATTAATTTTGCGATATGCATCACATAATACTTTTAAATCTTCATTGGATAGATTTTGTACATCAGGATAAATCATAACTTTTCACCTCGATATTTATTGTATTGTAAAATCTTTCATTAGGAAATATGAAAATAATGAAAATGATTGTGTTATTTGGTGTAAAATAATTAACAAGTGAGGTGACTTTATGAAAGTTGTATTGATTCCAGGTGATGGTATTGGAAAAGAAATATCTGAAAGTGTAAAAAAAGTATCTACTGCATTACAAACGAATATAGAATGGGAAACATATTCTGCAGGTGCTGAATATTATGAAACAAGTGGAAAGTTATTTGAAGATGGTTTGTTAGAAGCAATTGAAAAATATCAAGTTGCGTTGAAAGGTCCAACTGCTACACCAATTGGAACAGGTTTTCGTTCTATCAATGTACAATTGAGACAGCATTTTTCTACTTATGCAAATTTAAGACCTGTACATTCATTAGAAGGGGTTCCTTGTAGATATGAAAATGTTGATCTTGTGATCGTAAGAGAGAATACAGAAGATCTCTATAAAGGAATCGAATACATGTATGATGCGAATACAGCACATGGTATTAAATTGATATCCAAAGAAGCAAGTGAGAGAATCATTCGTTATTCTTTTGAATATGCAAAAAAACATCATAGAAAGAAAGTAACTTGTGTTCATAAAGCGAATATTATGAAGTTAACAGATGGTTTATTTTTAGATGTATTTAAAGAAGTTTCTAAAGAATATCCTGAAATAGAAAGTGATTCTGTAATCATTGATGCATTATGTATGAAACTTGTTACAGATCCTACAAAGTTTGATGTACTTGTAGCGCCAAATCTATATGGAGATATTATTTCTGATTTGTGTGCAGGACTTGTTGGAGGCTTGGGATTTGCTCCAAGTGCGAATATTGGTGAACAAGTAACAATTTATGAAGCAGTTCATGGTTCAGCTCCAGATATTGCTGGGATGAATAAGGCAAATCCTACTTCTATTTTGTTGTCTTTTGCGATGTTATTAAAAGAACATGGAATGGAAGATAAGGCTCAAAAGTTAGAAAACGCAATCTATGAAGTCGTCAAGGAAGGCATTCATACAACTTGTGATATTGGTGGCAATGATGGTTGTATTGAATATACAGATGCATTGATTGAAAGGATTACATTATGAAATTACACGAAAATGGTATTTTCTATCAGAATGGAAAATTGATAAAAGAAGGTAATGTAGAAGAAGGTAAGAAAAAAACATTAGCTTATCAAATTTTAGATGCACATGATAATCATACAGATTCTAATATTTTACATATTCAATTTGATTCTTTAACATCACATGATATTACTTATGTCGGTATCATTCAAACTGCACGTGCATCTGGATTAAAGAAATTTCCAGTACCTTATGTATTAACAAATTGTCACAATACACTATGTGCAGTTGGTGGAACGATTAACGAAGATGACCACCAATTTGCATTGAGTGCGGCACATAAGTATGGTGGAATCTATGTACCACCAAATATGGCTGTTATTCACTCTTATAATCGTGAAATGATGACGGGGTGTGGAAGAATGATCTTAGGATCTGACTCTCATACACGTTATGGTGCATTAGGTACAATGGGGATTGGAGAAGGTGGAGGAGAACTCGCAAAACAACTTCTTGAAAAAACGTATGATATTGCACGCCCAGAAATTGTACTAGTTTATGTACACGGAAAGGTAAAACCTGGTGTTGGACCACATGATGTTGCCTTAGCACTTTGCGCAGCAACTTATCAAAATGGATTTGTGAAAAATCGTGTTATGGAATTTGTTGGAGAAGGAATCCATGATTTATCTCAAGAATATCGTAACGCAATTGATGTTATGACAACAGAAACAACATGTTTAAGTAGCATTTGGGAAACAGATGAAAAAACAGAGCAATATTATGATGTACATCACCGTAAACAAGATTATAAAGAATTAAAAGTTGAAGATGGTGCATATTATGATCGTTATATTGATTTAGATCTTTCTGAAATAGAATGTATGATTGCTTTGCCAATGCATCCTTCACTTGCAATATCTATTCATGAATTACAAAAAGATCCTCAAAAATATTTACAAGAAGCACAAGATCACGCAAATGAACAATTGGCTGGAAAGAGCCAAATGAATCTTGTTTCAAAAATCAATGAAGAAGGAAATGTCATTGTTAATCAAGGAATCATTGCTGGATGTTCTGGTGGTACATACGAAAATATCATGGCTGCTGCATCTATTTTACAAAATAATGATTGTGGAAATGAAACATTTAGATTATCTGTTTATCCAGATTCTATGCCAGTATATAAAGCTTTAGTAGAAAATGGCACGGTCTCTTCTTTGATTTCTACAGGAGCTATCTTCCGTGAAGCTTTTTGTGGACCTTGTTTTGGTGCTGGAGATACGCCAGCTAACGATGAATTATCCATTCGTCATACAACGAGAAACTTTCCAAATCGTGAGGGTAGTAAACCAAATGAAGGACAAATTGCTGCGGTTTGTTTGATGGACGCTAGAAGCATTGCTGCAACTGCAAAAAACAAAGGTCTTTTAACTGCCGCAAGTGATGTTTGTACACAAGTAGAAGCAGAATATGTTTGTCCATTTGATGCATCATTATACGAAAAAAGAGTTTATAACGGTTATCAAAAAGAAGAAGCTGAGTATCCATTGCATTTTGGACCAAATATTAAAGATTGGCCTGAACAACCTGCATTATCAGATGATGTGTTAATTAAGATCGTATCTCATATTGATGATCCAGTTACAACAACAGATGAATTGATTCCATCTGGAGAAACTTCTTCCTATCGTTCTAATCCATTACGTTTAGCTGAATTCACATTATCTAGAAGAGATCCAGATTATGTAAAAGAGGCAAAACATGTACAAAGATTAAAAGTTACAGATGCAGAAGTACAAGGAATTTATCTTAAATTAAATCAAAAAGGAATTGATACAAATCCTGAAAATACAAATATAGTTTCTTCTATTTATGCCTATAAACCAGGAGATGGTTCCGCAAGAGAACAAGCTGCAAGTTGTCAAAGAGTATTAGGTGCAGGTGCGAATTTCGCACATGAATATGCAACGAAACGTTATCGTTCTAACTGTATCAACTGGGGAATTTTACCTTTTGTAACTAAAGATGACAAACTTCTTCAAAAGGGAAATTGGGTTCTTGTAAAAGATGTAAAAAATGCATTGGATCAAGGTAGTTCTATGAAAGCTTATGTTGTGGATGAAAATGATGTTCATGAAATTGAAGTTACATGTAATGCATTAACATCTGATGAAATTCAAATTCTAAAAGATGGATGTTTGATTAACTACTATAAACGTTAATATGATAAAAAACGTAATATTTGATTTAGGTGGAATTTTGATTCGTTTTCAACCAAAAGAAGAAATATCAAAATTTAACTTATCGAAAGAAAAATCAGAACAACTCTATCAAGCAATTTTTTGTGATGGATTGTGGAATCAAATGGATCAAGGTGTTTATACCGGAATATCTCAAACGCTTCCAATCTATCTAGAACGCTATCCTGAATTAAAAGAAGAAATTTCAGCTTTCTTTCATGATGGTTGGGAAGATATGTTTTCCTTATTAGCAGAAGGGTACGCATTTTTTAAACAAGTAAAAGAACAAGGTTATCGTTGTTATGTTTTATCAAATTATCCAAAAGAATCTTTCGCGTATACAGAAAAACGATACGAAGATGTATTTTGTCAATTCGATGGTTTAGTTATTAGTGGAAGAATTCATATGGCTAAACCAAATTATGAAATCTTCCAATATTTGTTAGATACATATCATTTAAAGAAAGAAGAATGTGTTTTCTTTGATGATACGTTAGTTAATGTAGAAGCATCGAATCAATTTGGTATAAAATCCTATCAATATCTAGATTCAAAAAAAGCTTTAAAGTTTTTAGATGAATTTTAAGGGATTCTCAAATATTTTGTGAATAGTATATAAAAACATATCTTAAAGTGAAAAGAAAAGATGCTGTGGAGAATCACAACATCTTTTTGTATAGGTTTGGATATAAATATTCTAAAAATACAGGTACAACTCTTTCCCAATCTTTTTCACAATGTCTACCACCTGGAGTTAAATGAGGATATGTTAAACATCCCGCTTCATTGTACATATGATTCATATTTAACATCATTTCCATTGCGTCAATAAATAAACGCTTTCCATGTACTTCTTGGGAACCTTGGTCAATATAGATTCTTGTATCATGATGGAATGTCGTTGATTGAATGAGCTTAGATAGATCTTCATAACAGAAATGTGTTGAAGGTGATACACATGCGGCTTTAGAAAATATATCATTATACTTACAAATCATATATTCACTCATTAAACCACCCATAGAACTACCACCAATTCCAACATGTTTACGCTCGGAGTGAACGTGGTATTTATTTTCTATCATTGGTTTTAATTTAGTGACAAACCATTCTGCGGTTTTTTGACCAGCCGGATTGATTTTTGGAAGTGATTCTAATTCGGTGATAATTGGTTTGAAGGGACAATATTCGGAAAGTCTACGATTCCCAGTATGATTACAATCTACACCAACAACAACCAAATCAATATTTACTTCATCTAAATATTTTTTCATTCCCCATGATTTTCCATATGTTGCATAATCATCATAGAAGATATTATGTCCATCAAACATATATAGAACATCATATTTCTTTTTTGTTTTGGAATAACTTTCAGGTAAGTACACCCATATATTTCGTGGGGATTGCGTAAAAGGTTTAATAGATAGTTTGAATTCTTCTACTTTTCCCATGGTGCTTTTCCCATCCATTGAATGTGACTTTCTGTACCTTGTTGAATTCGTTTGATATTTGCGGAATGTCTATACGTTACAAATAAGCTTAATAATAGAATTGAAATTGGCACAAGAATATCAGAAATAGAATGTGTAAAATAGAGAATCAATGTAACGATTCCTGTTAGCCAAATTGCACACATACTAGAAAGAGAAACCATTCTTGAAAAGAATAAAAATATAAAGAAAAATACGATAGGTAGAATGAATGTGAATAACCAGTTATGTGTAATAAATAATGTAATTCCTAAAAAGAATCCATATGTTGTAGCGACTGCTTTTCCACCTTTAAATTCTGCAAAACAAGGAAAGCAATGCCCAATACAACAAGCAAGCCCTGCATAGATTTCACATCCTGGAGCGATCCAATGTGTTAAACACATTGAGATGAATCCTTTTAAAGCATCTAATACGATAACTAAAACACCAATAGGTTTTCCTAATACTCTACCCGCGTTTGTTCCTCCAGTATTACCACTACCTTCTTTTCGAATATCTTTATGAAAAAATACCTTTCCAATAACTAATCCCCAAGGAATTGATCCAAATAGGTATGAAAATATAATCGCAAATAAAATCTTCATTTGTTTTACCTCACGATTTCAATTCTAACATAAATAGCGTTAAGATATCGTTAAATCATTTCTGACAGTGAGAAAATAAATAAATTTTGGTATAATAATTCAGTTGTAGAAGGGAGTTAACATGGCAATTCAATACGATGATAGTAGTATTCAAATTTTAGAAGGTTTAGAACCAGTTCGAAAGCGTCCGGGTATGTATATTGGTTCCACGGATTCTCATGGTTTGCATCATTTGATTTGGGAAATCGTTGATAACGCAGTAGATGAAGCGTTAAATGGATTTGGTAATAAAATTACAATTGCTTTAGAAGAAGATGGAAGTGTGACAGTTAGCGATCATGGTAGAGGAATGCCTATTGGAAAACATGCTTCTGGAAAAAATACATTAGAAGTTATTTTTACAGTCTTACATGCTGGTGGTAAGTTTACAAGCCAAGGTGGATATAAAACTGCAGGTGGTTTACATGGCGTAGGTGCATCTGTTGTAAATGCATTGAGTGAATGGTTGACGGTAGAAGTTGCACATGATGGTGAACTTGTGCGTATGTCTTTTAAAGATGGTGGTAAAAAGATTTCTAAATTAGAACGTTTAGGAAAAACAAATAAAACAGGTTCCACGGTTCGTTTTAAACCGGATCCTACGATTTTCCAAACAACGGAATTCAAATTTGATTTGGTTGCAGAACGTGCTAGGGAAGAGGCGTTCTTGTTGAGTGGAATTGAATTTGATGTTATTGATCGTAGAAATAAAAAACAAGTAGAAGAAAAATATTTATATGATGATGGTATTACTGCTTTTGTGAATTATTTGAATGAAGATCGCACACCACTGATGCAACCAGTGAAGTTTTCTGGTGATGCATTAGGAATTCATGTTGAAGTAGCTTTTCAATATACAGATGATTATCAAGAAAACACTTATTCTTTTGTTAATTTAGTACGTACAAGTGACGGTGGAACACATGAAGTTGGTTTTAAAGGTGCTTTCACAAAGGCAATCAATGACTATGCTAGAAAAACAGGCTTGTTAAAAGAAAAAGATAAGAATTTAGAAGGAAATGATGTTCGTGAAGGTCTTACAACGATCTTATCGGTATCTGTACCAGAAGAAGTATTACAATTCGAAGGACAAACAAAAGGAAAATTGGGTTCTCCACAAGCAAAACCAGCAGTGGAACAAGTTGTTGGGGATCAACTCACTTATTGGTTAACTGAAAATAAAACACAATCTGATATGTTGATTCGTAAGATGCAAAAGGCAATGCTTGCCCGTATTGCGGCACGTAAAGCAAGAGATGAAGCAAGACGTGGTAAGAAAGTAGGTAAGGGAGAACGTGTTCTTTCTGGAAAACTAGCACCTGCACGTACAAAAGATGCAAGAATCAAGGAACTATTTTTGGTCGAAGGTGATTCCGCCGGTGGCTCTGCAAAACAAGGAAGAGATTCTGTTTATCAAGCAATTCTTCCATTAAGAGGAAAAGTATTAAATACAGAAAAATGTTCTTTAGCGGATATAGAAAAGAATGAAGAATTAAATACATTGATCTATACGATTGGAGCGGGTGTAGGACCAGACTTTGATTATGAAGATTCCAATTACAATAAAGTCATTATCATGACCGATGCTGATGATGATGGAAGTCATATTCAAATTTTGTTATTAACATTCTTTTATCGATATATGAGACCTTTATTAGAACATGGTATGGTTTACATTGCCTTACCACCGTTATTTCGTGTTCAAAAAGGAAAAAATATAGAATATTGTTATTCTAATGAAGAACTAGATCAATTAAGAAAGAAATATGGAAAATGTGAAATTCAAAGATACAAAGGTCTTGGTGAAATGAACGCAACACAATTGTGGGATACAACAATGGATCCTGAACATCGTACTTTGATTCAAGTGAATATTGAAGATGGTGTGAAAGCCGAAAGAAGAGTTTCAACGTTGATGGGAGACAAACCTGAAAGAAGAAGAAAATGGATTGAAGAAAATATTCATTTTACTTTAGAAGATGATTATAAGTTGGAGGGATGATAGAGTGGCGAAGAAAAAACAATTTGAAGATAAAACACATTACATTCCTGAACGCTTAGAAGATATCATGGGTGAGGGTTTTGGAAGATACGCAAAATATATTATTCAAGAAAGAGCTTTACCAGATGCTCGTGATGGATTGAAACCTGTACAAAGAAGAATCTTATATGCAATGTATCATGATGGAAATACATGGGATCATCCATATCGTAAATCCGCAAAGACAGTTGGTTTAGTAATTGGTAATTATCATCCACATGGGGATACTTCTGTATATGATGCAATGATTCGTATGTCACAAGATTGGAAGGTTAGACTTCCATTAATTGATGTACATGGTAATAATGGTTCTATTGATGATGATCCAGCTGCTGCGATGCGTTATACAGAAGCAAGACTTGCGAAAGTTACGGAAGTCATGGAAGATGATCTAGATAAAGATACGGTTGAAATGGCACCGAACTTTGATGATACAGAAAATGAACCAACTGTATTACCTGTTCCATTTCCAGTTATGTTAGTGAATGGTGCGACAGGTATTGCGGCAGGATATGCAACGAACATGCCACCACATAATATGAATGAAGCTGTAGATGCGACAATCTATCGTATTCAAAATCCAGAATGTTCTTTGAGCGAATTGATGGAAATTATTCCGGGTCCTGATTTTCCTACAGGTGGAATTGTACAAGGTGAAAAAGGAATACGTGATGCATTTGAAACAGGTAAAGGTAGAATTGTCGTTCGTGCGAAATGTGAAATTGAAGAAACAAGAACCATTCAACAAATCGTAATTACAGAAATTCCTTATGAAGTCATTAAGGGTCAACTTGTTAAAAAGATGGATGAAATTCGTTTATCGAAAGAAATCGATGGTATTTTAGATGTACGTGATGAATCAGATCGTAATGGATTAAGAATCGTTGTGGATATTAAAAAAGAAGCAGATGCGAATTTGATCTTAAATTATTTCTATAAAAATACTGATTTACAAATTTATTACAACTATAATAATGTAACGATTATTGATCAAAGACCTGTTCAAGTTGGTTTATGTGGATTATTAGATGCATTTATTAACTTTAGAAAAGATGTTGTTTTAAGAAGAAGTCAGTATGAATTAAATAAGATGGAAAAAAGAACGCATATCATTGAAGGTTTGATGAAAGCAGTTTCTATCTTAGATGAAGTTATTCGTATTATTCGTGCCTCTAAAGATAAAGCAGATTCCAAACAAAACTTAATGAAAGAATATGGTTTTGATGAACCACAAGCAGAAGCAATTGTTTCAATGCGTTTATATCGTTTGAGTAATACAGATATTCAAATTCTAAGAAATGAATTCGCTGAATTGGTGAATAAAATTGAAGAAACAAAAGCTATTATTGAAAATGAAAATGTTCTAAAATCTGTCATTATTAAAGAATTACGTGAAGTAAAAAAAGAATATGGGGATGATAGAAGAACCAAAATTGAAGCAGAAGTGCAAGATATTATTATTGATAGAGCTGCAATGGTAACAAGTGAAAAGGTCGTTATTACGGTAAGTAGAGATGGCTATTTGAAACGTGTTTCTTTGAGATCGTTTAATGCAAGTGATGCACAAACGGGTTTGAAAAATGGAGATGTATTAATTGGAACATTAGAATGTGATACATTAGATACGCTTTTGTTATTTACTTCAAAAGGAAATTATGCTTCTGTTCCAGTTTGGCAGATAGAAGAATCTAAATGGAAAGATGTAGGCATGCATTTGAACAAGATGGTTCGTATTGATGGGGATGATAAGATTATTAATGCCATCATGATTAAAGATTTTAATACGTATGCTTGGATCATTACACTCTCTTCCAATGGACAAATTAAAAAGACTCCAGTATCTAATTGGAAAGTAGATCGTAATTCTAAAGTGATGACAGCGATGAATGTTCCAAGAGGTTCTAGCATGATCAATGCATTTATTGCATATCATGATCAACAAATCGTATTTGTCAGCAAAGAAGGAAATTCATATCGTTGTGGAATCGAACAAATTCCTTCTACGGGTATTAAAAGCAAGGGTGTTAAGGCAATGAATCTTTCAAAAGGAGATGAAATCGTCGGTGCTTGTGCAATTGATACAGATGTTCCAGCAATTCTCTATGTATCTTCTATTGGTGCATGTAAAAGAGTTCATTTGGAAGAAATCGTTGAAGGAAATCGCCCAATGAAGGGTAACTTGATTTGTAAGAAATTAAAAACAAATCCTTCATTATTAAGATATGTCAAGGGTGTTACACCTGGAGATAGTTTGGCTATTGTGGATTCTACAGAACATCAACTACGCGCAAGCGATGTACCACTGAAAGCTAGAGATACTGGGTTCTCTCAACCAATTGAATTAGAAGACACTTGGGATATCATAAAAGGCATTGAAGAATGTAAGATTATTGATATTCCAAAAGATGCAGATGAAGAAGTACATGAAGATATTGAAAAAATATCACTATTTTGAGGAACATTATGATTAAAAAATGTAAAGGTTGTGGAGCGATACTCCAAAATGACGATCCAAAAGCACCTGGATATTCACCAAAAGAAAATAGTGAATATTGTCAAAGATGTTTTCGATTGATTCATTATGACGATTTAACAGTATCGATGCGTCAAGGAATTGATCCAGAAGTTGTTATGGATAAGATTGCAAAGACAGATGCATTGATATTATGGGTCGTTGATTTATTTGATTTTGAAGCAGGGATGATTCCAGGATTAAATAGACATTTCATAGGGAAAGATATTGTATTGATTTGTACAAAGCGTGATATTCTACCAGATACGCTTTCTGAAGAAAAAATCGCAAGATTTGTTTTCTCTCGTTTAAAAGAAATGGGTATTTCCATTAAAACGCTAATTCTAACAAGTAAACTAGAAAGAATGGGCGTTGATGAAGTGAAAGATGCAGTGAATCTATATCGTAAAGGTAGAGATGTCATTGTGATGGGAAAAGCAAATTCTGGAAAGAGTACATTACTTAATAATTTATTAGGTTCCAATACATTGACAATGTCTAGATACCCAGGAACAACCATTGATTTTAATACGTTAGTTATTGATGGCATTACTTATATCGATACACCAGGTATTGAAATATCAAAAAGTTTATTGATGGAAGTAGATGAAAATGATCTCAAACAAATTCTTCCCGCAAGAACATTAAAACCACAAGTTTATCAAGTACGTTTAGATCAATCTTTTGCGATTGGCGGACTTGTTCGACTAGACTTGTTTGGTTGTGATCATGCATCATGTGTATTTTATTTATCAGATGATTTAAAGATTCATCGTGGTAAAGTAAGTGGTGCAGATGATTTATGGAAAAAACATTATGGAACATTATTTGTTCCAACTGCACGTACAAAACCAGAAAAGAAATATTCGATTCATAAAGAAATGGATAAAATGGATATTGTAATTGATGGATTAGGTTGGGCATGTGTTCATGGACAAATACGTAGTGTTACAGTTTATGTACCAGAGAATGTGAATGTTACATTCAGAAAGGCGATGTTATAGATGTTAACAGGAAAACAAAAAAGATATTTAAGAGCGTTAGCTACAGAAGAAAAGACGATTTTTCAGATTGGAAAAGATGGGTTAAGTGATAATTTGATTGAACAAGTAGATCATGCTATCGACGCAAGAGAATTAATTAAAATTTCAGTCTTAAAAAATAGCTCTGTAGATATTAAAGAAACAGGTTTTGATTTAGCTAGATATACAAATAGTGAATTAGTACAAGTGATTGGTAGAACGATAGTTTTATATCGTCCTTCTAGAGATCCTAAAATTTTATTACCATGAAAATCATAGAAGGTTCATTTGATCCTATTACACAAGAAGAACTAGAGTTTCTTCTAAAATATCGTAGAGAAAATCATATTCAAACATTGTATGTTAGTATAAAAGAAGAAGGAATTCTTCCAAAAGAACAACGATATGATTTATTAAAGAAAAGTTTGAAACCATATAAACACTTATGTATTTATGAAGGAAGTCAAACAAAAGAAGAGTTACCTTCTGTTTATTTAGAAACGGAAGCAAGGGTTAGACAAGGAAGTTTTTATCTAGCGAGTCGTGGTATTAAAAAAACATTAAATGATAAGGGATATTACTATGAAGAAATCGCGAAATATTTATGTAATGAACATCGCTATCTTCATTCTGTATCTGTCGCAAAAACAGCTATGAAATTAGCTGAAATGCATCATTTAGATACATCCAAAGCATATCGTATGGGTCTTTTGCATGACATCACAAAAAGATGGAAAGATGAACAAGGGGAACAACTTTTAAAGATTTATCAGAAGGATTGTTTAAAATATGATCCAAAAGTTTGGCATAGTTTTACAGCACCAATCTTTATTCAAAAAAATCTTTGTTTAAATGATCAAGCAATATTGAATGCGATATGGCATCATACATTAGGAGATGGTAATTCAGAGTATGATCATATTTTGTATATTGCGGATAAGATAGAACCACTAAGAGGATATGATACCTCAAAAGAATGGGAACTATCTAGAAAGAGTTTAAAACAAGCAGCACATTATGTATTAGAACAATCTAATGCATATAGAAATAAAATGGAGAAAAAATAGTGGATTTATTAGAAATTGTAATTCGTACATTAGATGAGAAACAAGCAGAAGACATTGTTTCAATTGATATGAGAAGTGTAACACCATATACAGATTATTTTGTAGTGTGTACCGCAAGAAATGTAAGACATGGTGCATCTTTAGCAGAATTTGTAGAACAAGAGGCGGAAAAAAATGGCTATCCAGTTCGTACAAGAGAAGGTGAAAGAGATAGCCAATGGATCTTATTAGATTGTAATGAAGTTGTTGTACATATTTTTACAGAAGATTCACGTAATACATATCGTTTAGAAAGCTTGTGGGCTGATTTACCTCAAAAAACACATGAATCTAAACAAATAATTGAAATATAATTATTCTGTTATTCCGTTTAATTTAAGCCATTGTTCAACATCAGTTGTTGTGATGGCTTTTTCATTTGTCCATTCTAATTTATTATTGATAATGATTTCTCCATTGTCATTTGAAACAGATAAAAAAGCAGGGTATGAACTAATTTGCCAATCTTCTGATAAACGTTTTGTTTCCATTGTTTGATCTAATTCTGTAATATCTACAACTTCAATGATATTTGATAATGATTTGTTGATATCAGATTCTACGATTGTTAAGACAGTGTCTTTTAAATAAATCGAATTATTGTTTAAAGCACTATAAAATAAAAAATAATGAATATTTGATGAACTATCTTTCACATAAGATTTTAAGGATTCATATGCCAACATAGAACTTGTGTCTGAAGTGATTTGATTGTCTCTTGGCTCAAAGATACGATAAGCAACGACACAAGTTGAATAGACCACAAGTAATGTTAAGAATGTAAATAATAATTTTTTTAACATACAAGCATTTTAACATTATCTAGAATCTTGAACAATTATTTCAACATCGATATAATTAAAAAACAGAGGTTTTTTGATGAAGTGGTATGAAACAAATTATGTAAATCATAGAGATTGGATATTAGAATATTTAAATTTATTATCTTTAGATACAAAAGAAGCAATTGTTGTTTTGATGATTGATTTTATGAATGAACATCATATTCGAATTACTACAGATGATTTAGCGAAAAGATGTAATCTAACAAATGAACAATTAAATGAAGTGTTGTCTCTATTATGTGCGAAGAAATACTTAGAGATCAAAGCTTCTCAAAGAAGTGTTAAATTTGTTTTGGATGGTTTATTTGAAAGTGATATCGCTAGAGATGAGAAGATATTAGATTCTCCACTCTTTGATGCATTTGAAACGGAATTTGGTAGACCACTCACCCAAAAAGAGATGGAAAAGATATCTGAATGGAATCGTTCTACGGATCGTAAAATGATTTTATATGCATTACGAGCAGCAAGTACTTATCAAAAATTATCAATTCCTTGGATTGATAAAACGTTAACGGATTGGAAGACAAGAGGATTAACACTCAAACAAATCGATGAAGGAAGATATTAATGAAAAATATTCCTGTGAATGAAATATTGGGAAATTTAAATGATTTATTTCCTAACGCGCATTGTGAATTAGATCATAAAAATCATTATGAAATGTGTGTGGCAGTAATTCTATCTGCACAAACAACAGATGCTTCCGTAAATAAAGTTACACCTCAGTTATTTGAAAAGTATCCAGATGCGAAATCTTTAGCTGAAGCAAATATTAAAGATATTGAAAAATGTATTTCTCAATTAGGTCTTTATCATAACAAAGCGAAATCTATCCAAGGATTCGCCAAAGGCCTTGTAGAAAACTTTGATTCGATTGTTCCGCATACGATAGAAGAATTGACCACTTTACCAGGTGTTGGTAGAAAGTGTGCAAATGTTATTTTATCTGAATGTTATAACATTCCTTCTTTAGCTGTTGATACACATGTAACACGCATTTCTAAAAGATTGGGACTTGTGTATCAAAAAGATGACGTAAATACAATTGAAAGAAAGCTAAAACGAAAGATTCCAAAAGAATATTGGATCAAAGCACATCATCAAATGATTTTCTTTGGAAGATATTTATGTCATGCGAGAAATCCAAAATGTAATCAATGTCCATTTGTAGATGGATGCCATGAAAAGAATAAGAATATGAAAAAGTGATGTCATAATAGACATCATTTTTTGAAGGGTAAATAAAAAACTGAGAATTTTTGTTCTCAGTTTTTATCAATCTAGTTTTGAGGTTGTTGATTTGTTGTTTCCTGTTGCGTGTTATCTGCCTCTTGTGAAGGGGATGGATCAGTTGAAGCAGTTGGTTCAGGTGTTGGAGTTGCGTTTGGATCTTTACCTGTTGTGATCGTTGTGCATATTTCACCAGAAGTAACACTGGATTTCTCATATCCATAATAACCACAGACTTGATATGTCTTTTCGAAACCAACACCACTAACAGCTTGGGTAGAAGATGGTCCTTCAGATGATATCTCACCAATCGTATTACCATTTTCAATGATTCGTGCTTTATATAAGACTCTTCCGGTAATCCAAGTAGAAGAGAATTCTTCTTGGTTTGTATCTGCGACAGTGAGCTTTGAAGCATCAGGATAATCTGCCCAATTGAATGTAATATTTAAACTGTTTGGATCAATTGTTGCGTTGAAATTTGTTATATCTGATAATGCACTTGCAGTCATATCGAAATCACCAAGTTTAGAATATTCTTTCTTAACAAAACCTGTTGTGATGTAATCTTCAGGGGTATCTTCATTTGGTGATACATATGGGAATACACCTCTAACGTGTGTGATAGAAACAACTTCATCTGGTTGTTGTACTGCTTCAGGTGAAGAATCTCTTTGTAGGACATCCATCATTTCAGAGCAGATATGACCAGGAATATTCATTAAGGCTTTTGCGGTCGTAAAGTAGGTTTGTTCACCTTCGACAGCTTTTTCCCAACCGACCCATACACTTGTCGTATATTCGGTAGTCTCTGCAACCATCCATTTATCTTTCATTGCACCTTGTGGAATACCGTATTGAATTCCGTCAGTACCCCAGTCTGTTGTACCAGTTTTAGCGTATGTTGTGTAATCTCTTTTTAAAATTTGCATATAGTTATAGATACCAGAGGATACACAATATTCCATGAGGGTGCTTGTCATAAATGCGGCACCTTCAGAAAGTACTTTTGTTGCGGTATATTGAGGAATGAAATCATCTTGATTTCCACTACGATAAACAATCTTTGTGATTGTATGAGGTGTAATGTAATTACCACCATTCATCAATACAGCATGTGCTGCCATTAATTCTTTTGCGCTACATGTATATGCATTACCACCAATTGCGAATGAAATATCGAATTGGGAAGCATCAAATTGTGAGAAATGTAAAGAGCTAAGATAATCTGTAATTGTCTTCGTTCCTTTTTCATCAATGACAGCTTGCATTGTTTGAATGGCAGGGGTATTTAAGGATCTAGCAACTGCTTCTTTTAAATCGACTCTACCATTATATTGACCATTCGCATTTTTGAATGTCCAGTTACCATATGTAACTGGTTTATCAATCAATTCATGATCTGTTGCCCATCCTAGATATTCAAATGCAAGAGCATAATCTAAGAATGGCTTGACTGCAGAACCTGGTTGTTTGTATTGACTAGTAGCGTGGTTTAATAGCATTGAACCACCATTTGCATAGTTTCTACCGCCACCAATCGCTACGATTTCACCAGTTTGATTATTTTCTGAAATGATACCAGCTTCCATCAAATCATCTGCGAATGTAACGTTTGGATTATTTCCAGCAAGGATTTCTTCAACTGCATCTTGTGCTGTTGCATCCATTGCAGTATAGATTTCCATAGATACGTTCATTGGATCTTGTCCAGTAATTTGTTCTGCTTCTTTAATTGCTTCATCAATATAAGCTTGGTATTTATAACTTGTATCTGTTATTGTTGAAGTTTGATCAATTAATAAATCTTCAACGTTGATGCTTTTAGCGAGCTTATATTCATCTTCGTTGATATAACCATGTCTTAACATTAAAGCTAAAACTGTATTTCTTCGATCGGTCGCGTGATCTAGATAGTTATGTGGATCATAGTAATAAGGGGAATTAACAATACCGGCTAATAACGCACATTCAGAAATATTTAATTCTGAAACAGATTTTCCGAAATATTGTTCTGCAGCTTTTTGTACACCACGAATATTACCAATACCACCAAAATTCATTTTATTTAAATATAATTGGAATATTTCTTTTTTATTTGATTGTTTTTCTAATTTTAATGCTAGATCGATTTGTTGAATCTTATATTCAATATCTGCTGTTTTAGAAATGCCTTTATCATCGTTTTGGAAATATGTCAATTTTACTAGTTGCATTGTAAATGTTGAACCACCTTGACGATTACCATGTAAGATCGTATTGATCATAGACATTGCAAAACGAGGAATATCAAATCCATTATGTTTAAAATAACGGGAATCTTCTACTGATAAAAATGCATCAACCAATGCTTCAGGGAATTGATCATAATCAACATTCTCTCTTAATTGTGTACCAACATCAGCAATTTGATTTCCATCTTTATCATAAATCAATGTGGATTCTTGAGAAAAGAAATCATCTGTGTTGAGTTCTGGTTCATCTTTTAACATCATTTCTAAACCAACAACACCAACTGTACCAAAAATTAATTCAAATCCAACAAGAATCGCTAAAATAAATGTTGCGAATCTGAGACCATGAAATTTTCGTTTTCCATTTTTTGGTTTCTTATTTATTTTTTTGTTAATTTTATTTTTTTGATTCATGCGTTTCCTCCACATTAAAATAAAGCTTATCAACTACTTCTAAGTAATCGATGGGTTTCCCAAAATAACCTTGTATCATATGACCATGTTCACGTATCCATTGATATGGAATTGATTTTCTTTCAATTGAATGAATGTAATCAATCATTTCTTTCGCATCCACTAGATAATTTTCATCATAATAAGTTAATCGAAATATCACAAAACATATTCCACCATGTTGAATACATTTCATTAAATGTTTAATTTGATGAGGATGTATTAACGATAACGAAAAAGCTGTTTTGTTTTGACATTCTTTTGCCTCGAAATCGATATATTTTCCTCGATAGATTCCATTGTAATCTGTAGTACTTGGAACCTTGAAATATGCTTCTGTTATTTTTGCGGCAGATCGCATTGGATAATCAACTTTTACGATTTGAACAGGTGTTGGTTTTTTATGGATAACAGCACGATCCATATTGTAATAATATTGATTCGTTGTATTAATATCTTTTTCTAGATTCATTCCACGATCACCGAATGATTTCGGTGTATGTGACCACTGTGTTTTCTTTCCGTTTGGATAATTTACCATTTGTCTACCAACACAAAATATTATACATTTGTTCACACAAATTAGAAAGTCGTATTGCGTTTGTTTGTCTGAAATGTAATAATAATACAGTTAGGAGGTATTGAAATGGCTGGAAAGTTGAATTTAGATCCACAAGGAATCGTTGATAAAGAATTTGATATTGATTTTAAAGGATATAATCCAGATCAAGTCGATCACATGTTAGATTTGGTGATTCAAGATTATCAGACATATCAGAATCTCTTAGAAGAGATGGATCGCAAATTAGCAGATCTTGAACGTACAAATGCATCCTTACGCGCGAAATTGATCGAAGTCGAAGGAAAGCAACGTGCAAGCCAAGATGCAGATCCAATTTTGACAAATGGTTCTTCTCAAGTTGATATTCTAAAACGATTATCTAGATTAGAAGCACAAGTTTTTAATAACAAACAATAGTACATATGAGGCAGCCGCTGGTTTTTAACTAGAGGAAAGTCCATGCTCGCACGATCTGCGATGATCGTAGTGTTTGTGCTGGTCCAATCAATAAGGCCAGGCACCAATTGGTGACGGCGGAGCAAAAACCTAAGGATTTGATCTATGGTGGATGCCCTTAAGGTGTCACAGTGACGAAGTCTTATTGGAAACGATAAGAGTGGAACGAGATAAACCCCGCAAGCGAGAAACCCAAATTTGGTAGGGGAACTGTCAAAGGCGAATTGAAGTCTGAGATGGGTGCAATTTTGCACAGATAAATGACTGCCGCCCTGTAAAGGGAACAGAACATGGCTTATGATTATGTACAAAGCAACGAGAGAGATTTTCTCTCGTTTTTTTAAAACAAAAATTTTTTATTGATATGTTATACTTTATAAGTTCAAAGGAGAAAGATTATGAATTTACCTAATAAATTGACGATATTTAGAATTGTTTTGATTCCAGTAATTATTCTTGTTTATTTATTTCCATATGAAGCATTTGGAATCGTTCCAACTGTATTCAATATTGGTGGTGTGGATCTATCTGTAATTAATTTGATTGCGTTGATCATTTATGTTGTAGCGGCAATTACAGATGCATTGGATGGAAACATCGCTAGAAAGAGAAATTTAATTACAACTTTTGGAAAGTTTGCTGATCCAATTGCAGATAAGCTTTTAACAACAACAATGTTTTTATTGTTTGTTTCACAAGGCATCATTCCTGTAGTACCAGTAATTATTATGATTGCTAGAGATACATTCGTTGATGGATGTAGAATGATGGCAGCAAGTAATGGTAAAGTCGTTGCGGCAGGTATGATGGGAAAATTAAAGACCGTTTTCCAAATGGTGACTGTTGCGTTAGTGTTATTGAATAATTTACCATTTGCGTTAATCAATTTCCCTGTCAGCGATATTTTATTGTGGATGAGTGCATTTGTATCTTTTATTTCTGGTGTACAATATTTCAACCAAATGAAAGAAGATATTATGGAATCTATTTAAATTTTAAAAATATTTTTGGATATTTCTTTAAATTCGTGAATATAGTATAAAAGGAGAATTTAAATGGCTACAAAAGAAAAAAAGAATGAAGTGTTGACAGATGATAAAAAAGATCAACTTCTTCAAGATGCTTTAAAAGCAATTGAAAAAGAATATGGAAAAGGTTCCATCATGCGTTTAGGAGATCGTGCATCTGTTAGTGTTGATGCAATTCCAAGTGGTTCTTTAGCGTTGGATAAAGCATTAGGTATTGGTGGTTATCCAAAAGGAAGAATCATTGAAATCTACGGACCTGAATCGAGTGGTAAAACAACATTGGCATTACATGCAATTGCGGAATGTCAAAAGAAGGGTGGAAGATGTGCATTTATTGATGCTGAAAATGCAATTGATCCGGTATACGCTAAAAATCTAGGCGTTGATATTGATGAATTGATTCTATCGCAACCAGATTCCGGCGAACAAGGTTTAGACATTGCGGAATTATTAATCAAGTCTGGAGCAATTGATTTAGTTGTTGTGGATTCTGTTGCAGCACTAGTGCCACAAGCAGAATTAGATGGTGAAATGGGTGATACATCTGTAGGTTTACAAGCTCGTTTGATGTCTAAGGCAATGCGTAAATTGGCAGGTGTTATGAATCACTCCAATACTACTGCAATCTTTATTAATCAGTTACGTGAAAAAGTTGGTGTAATGTTTGGAAATCCTGAAACAACACCAGGTGGTAGGGCCTTAAAGTTCTATTCTTCCGTTCGTTTAGAAGTTAGAAGAAGTGAAACGTTAAAAAATGGTGCAGATGCATATGGAAATGTAACAAAGATCAAAGTTGTTAAAAATAAAGTTGCGCCACCATTTAAAACAGCAACTGTGAATATTATTTATGGTGTTGGTATTTCTCATTCTGATGAAGTTATCAATCTAGCTGTAGAAAATGATATCATTGAAAAAGCTGGTGCATGGTTCTCGTATGAAGGTGAAAAGATTGGCCAAGGTATCAATTCTGTTCGTGAATATATGAAATCACATCCTGAATTTGAAGAGAAAGTTACAGCACAATTAAAAGAAGTTATGTATCCTGAAGAAAATCAAGAATCATTAACTGCTTAAGCACTTTATCCAAAGTGCTTTTTTTTATATAATGCATTCATGGAGAATTTTTATTTAACAATAAATGATTATTTTAAGAAATATAAAAAGAACATTATAAGAATCAATCAATTCTTAACGATTTTGTTTTATGTTTTATATCCTGTGAATGTTATTTATGTTTTTTTATTTCATAATGAACTGTTTCATAAAATCATATTAGTTCCAGCAATAAGTTTTTTGATCGTTTCTTTGTTTAGAAAAATGATTAAAAGACAAAGACCATATGATAAATACCATTATCAATCTATGATAGAAAAAGAATCGAAAGAAAACTCTATGCCTTCTAGACATGTTTTTTGTGCAACATTGATTGCGATGACATATATCTATTTTCACATCCCACTTGGAATCTTATTACTTGTATTAGCTTGTGGCAGTGGCGTGATTCGTGTGATTGGTGGAGTGCATTATATTAGTGATGTAATTGTTGGATTTTTGATAGGAATTTTAGCGGGTCTTTTACTTTATCTGTAAACCTTTTCACTTGTGAAAAAGGCTTATTAATTGTATAATTTTGTTTGGGAAATCATTCTCATAAATCACAACAAATATGGAGGACATAAATAAGATGAATAATCTAGTACAAATCATAATTGCTGTGGTTGTAGGTATTGCTGTAGGCATTTTCCTAATGAAGGTTGCAGGAAAAATGGGTCTTGATCAAAATAAAAAGATGAGTCAAGACATTATTGATGAGGCAAATTCCAAGGCGGAAACAGTCATTCGCCAAGCTAATCTTGATGGTAAGCAACAAGTTTATGAAATGAAGTTGCAGGCAGAAAAAGAAATTAAAAATCAACAGGATAAGATTAAAAATTCTGAAACTGCTTTATTGCGCCGTGAAGATAGTTTGAGTTTCCGTGAAGAAAATTTAAAAAATCAAGAAAAGAAAATTACTGACAAAGAAAAGTTGGTTGACAGCAAGCTTGCTAATCTCAGCAAACAAGAAGAAGAATTACAATCAAAGATTGATAGTCAAGTTGCAGTTCTTGAACAAGTTTCACATTTGAATCAAGAAGATGCAAAGAAAGAATTGATGGCAATCGTTGAAAAGAAGACAGAAGCTGAAATTGCTACATACATTCATGATCGTCAAGAAGAAGCAGAAACAACTGCTTCAGATTATGCAAGAAATGCAATCGCTCTAGCAATTCAAAGATATTCTCAAGATGAAGTCATTGAAAGAACGGTTTCTACGGTTACACTTCCAAGTGAAGAAATGAAGGGTAGAATCATTGGTAGAGAAGGTAGAAATATTCGTGCTATTGAACAAGCAACTGGTGTTGATTTAATTATTGATGATACACCGGATGTAATTACAGTGAGTTGTTTTGATCCAATTCGTAGAGAAATTGCTAGACAATCATTAGAAATCTTAATGAAAGATGGAAGAATTCAACCAGGACGCATTGAAGAAGTTATCAATAAAGTTAAGAAAGAATTAGATGAAACGATTTTTAAGATTGGTAATGAAACAGTCTATAAATTAGGAATTGGAAAGATGAATCGTGAATTGATTCGTTTAGTAGGTAGATTACGTTTCCGTTATAGTTATGGACAAAATGGTCTTGAACATTCTGTAGAAGTTGCAAACTTTGCGGGTATGATGGCTGCTGAGTTAGGCTTAAATCAAGCTTTAGCGAAAAGAGCTGGTTTATTACATGATATTGGTAAAGCAATTGATTTTGAACAAGAAGGTAGCCATGTTGAATTGGGTGCAAAAATTGCGAAAAAATATGGAGAAAATCCAATTGTTGTTAATGCAATTGAATCACATCATGGAGATACAGAGGCAACAGACATCATTTCTGTATTAGTTGCGGCTGCAGATACGATTTCAGCTGCTAGACCTGGTGCAAGATATGAATCAATGGAAGGTTATATTGAAAGATTAGAAAATCTTGAAAAGATTGCGAAAAGTTTTGATGGCGTTGAAAAAGCGTTTGCGATTCAAGCTGGTAGAGAAATTCGTATCATGGTACAACCTGAAAAGATTGATGATATTACAATGGTGAAAGTAGCTCATGATATTCGCGAAAAGATTGAAAATGAATTGACGTATCCTGGTCAAATCAAAGTTACATTGATTCGTGAAGTAAGAGTACAAGAATTAGCGAAGTAAGGGACATTTACAAATGTCTCTTTTTTTGTGATGTGGTTAGTGCTTGCTAACTTTTAGATATTTTTCACAAGTTAGTTGTTCTGAATATTTTAGGGTGTTATAATTTTAAAGAAGGAGGAACATTATGCCAGTAACAGTTGATAAGGATACTTGCATCGGTTGTGGTGCTTGTGTAGGTGTATGCCCAGTTTCCGCTTTATCTTTAGATGATGAAGGTAAATCCGGATGCGACGAAAGCGTATGCATTACTTGCCTCTCTTGTGTAGGAGCTTGCCCAGTTTCTGCAATTGCTGAGAAGTAAGATATAAAAAAGCCAGAATTTCTGGTTTTTTTTATGGAGATTGCGATGTTTCTGATATAATACTGATTCACGGAGATAAAGATATGAAAAAAGATTATAAACTTCCTAATCATTTAGATGAAGCAAAAAGAACAAAAGAAGAAGTTGATGTTGAATATGGATTGTTTTCAATGAACGATCAATTAGAAGTACTTGGAAAAGGAAAAAATTATTATATTCGTACATATGGTTGCCAAGCAAATGTAAGAGATGGCGAAAGTATTGCGGGTATGATGGAAGTTATGGGTTTTCAAAATACGGAAAAACCAGAAAATGCGGATGTTTTAATTTTTAATACTTGTGCAGTTAGACGTGCAGCTGAAGAACATGTATTAGGTGAAATTGGCATGTTGAAGGGATTAAAGAAAGACGATCCAAATCGTGTGTTCTGTATTTGTGGATGTATGGCACAAGAAGAAAGTGTTGTACAAGAAATTTTAAAGAGTTATCCACAAGTAGATTTGATATTTGGTACACATAATATCTATCGATTACCAGATTTGTTAAAAGATGTTATGACAACAAAACAAAGAAAAGTTGAAGTATTGTCTGAAGAAGGAAAGGTCATTGAAAACCTTCCTGTTAAAAGAAATCAAAATGTAAAAGGATTTGTAGACATTATGTATGGTTGTAATAAATTCTGTACATACTGCATTGTTCCTTATACACGTGGTAAAGAAAGAAGTAGAAGAATGGGTGACATTGTTCGCGAAGTAAAACAATTGATGGACAATGGTGGTAAAGAAGTTATTTTATTAGGACAAAATGTAAATGCATATGGAAAAGATCTTGGTATGGATGATGGATTTACAGATCTTTTGATTGAAATTGCGAAACTTGGAATTGAAAGAATTCGTTTTTACTCTTCTTCACCTAGAGATTATTCTGAATCCACGATTCAAGCGATGTTAGATTATCCGAATATCATGCCTGCATTACATTTACCAGTACAATCTGGTTCAAATGAAGTTTTAAGACGCATGGCTAGAGGATACACAATAGAAGAGTACAAGGAAGTATTTGATCGTTTAAAAGCGAAAATTCCTAACATTACTTTTACAACAGATTTGATTGTAGGATTTCCTGGAGAAACAGAAGAAGAATTCCAAGAAACAATTGCGTTAGTTGATTATTGTAAGTTTGATGGTGCGTACTCATTTGCTTATTCTCCTAGAGAAGGTACACCAGCAGCACGTATGGATAATCAAATTGATGCAGATGTAAAAAAGAAGAGATTACAAGAATTAAATGAACATATTAATCATTGGGCAAAAGAGAATAATTTAAAGTATCAAAATAAAAAAGTAAAAGTTTTGTGTGAAGGTAGAAGTAAAAAGAATGCGGATGTTTATTCTGGTTATTCTGAAGAAAATAAACTTGTTAATTTTACAGGAAAAGAAGGTTTAGAAAATCAAATTGTTGAAGTTGAAATTACAGAAGTTAGAAGCTTTTCTTTGAATGGGAAAGCATTGTGATTGATTCCTGTTTGTTTTATAATGTTCATGCGAAAAAGAAATCAAAAATAATTGGAGGATATATATGAGCAAAGTTCGTATTTTTGCGCTAGGTGGTCTTGATGAAGATGGAAAGAACATGTATGTCGTTGAAAATAATGATGATATTTTTGTTCTGGAATGTGGATTGAAATATCCAGATGTTGATCAATTAGGAATTGAGATGATCATTCCTGATTTTTCCTATCTTGTTAAGAATGCAAAACGTATTAAAGGTATCTTCATAACACATGGTCATGAAGATGTTATGGCTGCATTACCGATGTTATTGAAACAGATTCCTGATGCACCAATTTATATGGCACCATTTACAGCTTTGATGTTTGAAAGACGTGCAAAAGAATATGGTCTAGGAAAAGTGAATATTCATCGTGTTAGAAGAAATAGTTCATTCAAAATTGGGAAAACAGAAATTAAAACATTTGGTACAACACAATCTATTGCGGATGGATTTGGAGTTGGCATCAAAACAAGTGAAGGTTATGTTGTATACACTTCTGAATTTATTGTAGATTATGATATTAAAAATGAAGCATTTGCGACAGATATTACAAATATCACAGATCTTGGTCATGAAGGTGTACTTGCTTTAATGTGTGAATCTGTTGGATCAAATCGTCCAGGACATTCTGCACCTTCTCATCGTATTACAAATGTTATTGAACCATATTTTGAAGATGCAAAAGGTAGAATCTTAATTACAGTATTTAATCAAAATATTTATAGAGTCATTGAAATCATTGAATTAGCGAATAAATATAATCGTAAGATTATGATTTATGACGATGAATTACGTAAGTTAATGAATGATATGGCAAAACTTGGTTACTATCATATTCCAGCTGGATTAGAAGTTTCTAAGGATTCCTTTACAAATGATATGGAAAATATTGTGATTATCGTTGCTGGAACGGGTTCTAATATTTTCACAAAAGTACATAAGATTGCTACAAAGGAAGATGACTTCATTGAGATGCGTAAATCAGATACTGTCATTATTGCTTCTCCAGCTGTTCCTGGTACAGAAAGAACAGAAGCAAGTATGGAAGATGATTTGTATAAAGAAGCAGATCGTGTAGAAGCAATTGATTCTAAGAGATCATTTTCAATGCATGCTTCAATTGAAGATATCAAGATGATGGTATATTTATTACGTCCTAAATACTATATTCCTGTCAAAGGGGAATATAGACAATTGATATCTAACGCAAATATCGCATTAGATATGGGATATTCTGCAGCGAATATTATTGTTATGGATAATGGACAAGTTGCGACATTTACAGATGGCAATATCAATAAGAGCTTTGATTCTGTAGATGTTGGAGAAAGTATGATTGATGGTGGAGATTCTTTAGACGCTACAGGAATGGTCATCAAAGATCGTGAAACATTAAGTACAGATGGTGCTATTATTATTGGTATTGTTGTAAATCATGCAACAAAGGAAATTATTGGAGGACCAGACGTACAATCTAGAGGTGTTATTTATTTGAAAGATGCTGACTATATTGTCAAACAAATTGGTACATTGATGGAGACAACGATCAATGATGCTGTAAAAGAAAAACGTTATGACAATTTAGAAGTTCGTTCAGAAGCAAGAGATAAGATTGCTAGATATGTTCTTCATGAAACAGGAAAAAGACCAATGATCTTACCTGCTATCATTGAAATTAATACAAAGGATTAAAAGAGGATTTCGTGGCTAGAAAAACAAAAGCACAACTAAAAAGAGAACGAGATAAAGAACTAAGACAATGGATCACAGTGGTGGTCCTTTTCGCGTTATTAATCATTGGTTTCATGAAACTTGGTTTTGTTGGAACATTTTTATATAACTTACAAAGATATTTTCTAGGTTCTTTATTTTGGGTCATCATTGGTTCTATTATTGTTTTAATATTAATCAATGTTATGAATCGTCATCATGACATCGAAGATGTTGATCCTGTTCCATTTGTTTTGATTCATTGTGCAATTTTATTACTTTGCGCATATATCGCAACAAATGAAAAAGGCATGTCTGTTTTTGTTCAATATATTGAACACATAGTGGATTATTTTGGAAGTAATGCATCTGAAATGAATGTAGGAGGTGGCTTGATTGGCGGATTCCTATATGCTTTAGCTTCGATGTTATTTGATCGTATTGGTGTTGTAATCGTTATCGTTGTTTTATTTATTATTGCGATGTTATTACTTGTTTCTTTAGATGTATATAAGAAAGCTTTTTATACAATTGTCGCTTTTTTTAAAACACCAGAAAGAGAACAAGAAGAAATCGAGCCTGAACCTGTAGAAGAAAAAGAACCTAAAAATCTTTGGATCATGTTAGAAGAACACAAAGAAAAAAAGGAAGCTAAAAAAGCTTTGCTTGGTTCAATACAAGTGGATGAACAAACACAACAATCTAGTTCTGTGGATATATTAACGGAAGAAAAGAAAGAAGAACCACACCTGACAAAGCTGATCAATATTACAGCAGATAGAGACACTGAAGAAATTCCTGTTGTTTCAATTCCTGGTAAAACAATTTCATCTGAAGAATCTGTATTCATTAATGTAGATGATCTACAAGATACAATTCAACAACCAGAAGAAGAGGATACAATACAAATGGAATTAGAAACGATTCCTGAAGAAAATGATGATGAAGAATATTATGAACAAACAGAATTAGAATTACCAAATGAGGAATCGACTTCTTCTGAAGTAACAGAAATAAAAAAACCAGAAGTTAAATTATCTAAAAAACCATATAAGATACCTTCACCTCGTATGATTGCGCAGATGTTAGATCCATTACCATCAAAAGGTGCAAATAATGAAAATGAAATTTCCGCAAAGGAAAAAGGGGAACAATTAATCAATATTTTAAGAAATTTTGATATAGAAGCAGAACTCATTGATACACATATTGGACCTTCTGTAACGCAATTTGAAATTAAACCAAACGTAAATGTTAAAGTTTCTAAGATTTTAGGTCTTGCGGATAATATCAAGATGGCTTTAGCGGCAAAGGATGTACGTATAGAAGCACCAATTCCAGGAAGAAACGCTGTAGGTATTGAAATTCCAAATGTAAAAAGTACACCTGTTAAATTGCGTGAAATTATTTCTGATATATCTGAAAAAGATAAGAAACAACCATTATTATTTTTCGTTGGAAAAGATTTATTAGGACAAACAGTAACTTGTCGTTTAGATAAGATGCCACATTTATTGATTGCTGGTGCAACAGGTTCTGGTAAATCTGTTTGTATGAACGCTATCATTACTTCATTGTTATTAAGAACAGATCCAGAAGATGTTAAATTATTACTTGTTGATCCAAAGAAAGTTGAATTTACACCATATTCTAGAATTCCACATTTGATTGGACCAGTCATTAATGATCCAAATCAAGCCAATAATGCTTTGAAAGCTATCGTTCAGATCATGGATGAACGATATAACATTTTTGCGGCAGCTGGTGTAAGAAATATTGAAGTTTTTAATGAAAAAGTTAGAAAACAAAATGGAGCGAAGAATCCAGATGGCTCTCCAGCTCCAAAAAAGATGCCTTATATTGTTGTCATTATTGATGAGTTAGCTGATTTGATGGCAGTTGCTGGAAAAGATGTAGAACAATCTATTCAAAGAATTACGCAATTAGCGCGTGCAGCAGGAATTCATTTGATTGTTGCGACACAACGACCTTCAGTTGATGTTATTACAGGTATCATTAAAGCGAATATTCCTTCACGTATCGCATTTGCGGTATCTTCTGGAACGGATTCTAGAACGATATTAGATCATGCGGGTGCAGAAAGATTGCTAGGCAATGGTGATATGTTGTATATGCCAATTGGAGCAAGTTCTGCAATGCGTACACAAGGTGTATTTGTTACAGATGAGGAAGTACAAAAAATTACAGAATATGTTTCTCAATGGGCACCAATGTACAATGATAAATTTATTTTATTAGAAGGAATCAATGATGGAAGTGGTATTGGTGGTGTAGCTACAATTAATGATGATCCTTTATTCAAGGAAGTTAAAGAATATGTTGTAGAAGCACAGAAAGCATCAACATCATTACTACAAAGAAGATTTGGAATTGGTTATAATCGTGCAGCAAAAATGATTGATGCATTAGAAGAATCTGGTGTAATTGGACCAGCACAAGGTTCAAAACCTAGAGAAGTATATTTAAAACCAGAAGATTTAAATATTTCTGATGATGATAGTTGATTTCTATTGAATTCGTGTTATAGTGTAGAAGATAAATTTCAGGGCAGGGCGTAATTCCCGACCGGCGGTAAACTCCGCGAACCAAAAATGGTTGAACTGGTGAAATTCCAGTAGCGACAGTACAGTCTGGATGAAAGAGATTTTATCTTTTACTTTTATCAGTAATTTTACCCGGAGTTTATCTTTGAACCCCGGTTTTTTGTTTAGAGGGGGCAGGAGGTAGACAAAATGACAACAGTTTCAAAAACAAAATCATCTCGCTTAACAACACGTTACATTGCGGTTAGTGCAATCCTTGCTTCATTGGCATTTGTATTTCAATTAATTGAAATTCCATTGCCAATGATTATGCCAACTTTTATTAAGTTTGATTTTTCAGATCTTCCAGCTTTGATTGGTGCATTCTCTATGGGACCAATGTGTGGTGTATTGATCGAACTATTAAAAAATGCGTTACATGCGTTATTGAGTTCTCATTCCTTTGGGGTAGGTGAGTTATCCAACTTTATCTTAGGTGCAGTCTTTGTTGGTATTTCTGGTTTATATTATAGACATCATAAAACAAAGAAGGGTGCATTGATTGGTTCTTTGCTTGGCGCAATTATGATGGCTTTGATTTCTTTCCCATCTAACTTATATGTAGTTTATCCTGTTTATTATAACTTTATGCCAAAGGAAACAATTATTCAGGCATATCAAATGATTTTTCCAGCTGTGGATTCTATTGAAAAATGTTTATTGATCTTCAATGTTCCATTTACATTCATGAAAGGATTGTTTGATGTCATTATCACAATGTGCATCTTTGATAAGATTTCACCAATCATTCATGGCAAAAACTAAATGAGATTAAGCTCGTTATGTGCGTTTATAACGGGCTTTTTATGTGCTATAATAAATTGAACGATTTGGAGTTAATTATGGCAACATTATCACGTACAAAGAAATATCAAGATCTGAGAGATCGTTTACAGCACGATACATCTACAGATTCTTTATCAACAAATGATTTATCGCGTTTTGAAAAAAGATTAAATGAGATTGATTCTCAAAATTTTTCATATACAGAAAAGAATACCCAAGATTCTTATAATGCGGGACATGCAAGAAATCATGATGTGAAAAATGAACCTGAAGTATTACGTAGAAAAAAAGTAGAACCAACATTTGATACATCTTCTTTTTTAACAAATGAAAATGATGTTACTTTTGATAATGACTATTTAGATCAATATATTCGCGAAGTTAAACAATACAACATTGATCAAGGAAATGCTGCTAGTGAAAATACTTCTTTGAATATTTTAAAACAGATTGAAAGAAATAATTCAAAAGCACCCGATAGACCTT
Source organism: Bifidobacteriaceae bacterium (assembly GCA_963661415.1). Classification (GTDB taxonomy): domain Bacteria; phylum Bacillota_I; class Bacilli_A; order Erysipelotrichales; family Erysipelotrichaceae; genus Bulleidia. The sequence goes on from CAVLCI010000008.1 coordinate 40,959, forward strand.
ATCCAAGAAGTACATCTCAAACAACTGATATTCCTTTTGTGAATGAAACAAAAGAAGAAACAAAACAGACATCTTCTTCTGTACAAGAATATCAACCAACACAAGCTCTTTCAAAAGAAGATATTATGGCTGAAGTACAAAGTATGGTGAATGGAACATCTACTCCAACACCTGTTAGTCAACCAGCCCAAGATTCTTCGCCATTCGTATCTGATTCTTTTGATTTTGATAAGTCAATGAATACAGATACATTTAATAGACGTTTAGAAGCTGATCGAACAACAAGACAACAACTTTTAAATGAAACAACACAAATGAGAGCTCAATTAGATGATTATGAAGATAATCTTTCTGAAGTATCTGATAAGATGAGACAAACCAATAAGATTTTGAATCTTGTTTTAATTCTTTTAATTGTCTTTCTCGCAATTGTTGTAGGTATTGTTGTATATTGGATCGTTGTTACAAAATGAGGTGAATATGAGAATTAATATTGCGATAGATGGACCAAGTGCTGCAGGAAAAAGCACAATAGCGAAAACATTAGCGAAAAAATTAAATTATATCCATTTAGATACTGGTGCGATGTATCGTTCTACAGCCTTTAAAGCGATGCATTCAAATATTGATTTAGAAGATGAAGATGCGTTAGTTTTGATGTTAGAAAAAACAGATATTCAATTAACACCGGATGGAAAAGTCTTTTTGGATCATAAAGATGTATCTACTTTGATTCGACAAGATGAAGTTTCTACTGCAGCAAGTCATGTTTCTAAACATCCACTTGTTCGTCAAGAGCTTGTGAAAAGACAAAAAAGTATGGCAGAATCCAAGGGATTCATTATGGATGGTAGAGATATTGGAACTGTTGTTTTAAAAGATGCAGAAGTAAAGATTTTTATGACAGCAAGTGCACAGGCTAGAGCCTTAAGACGCTATAAACAAGATATTGCGATGGGATTAGAAACAAGTGATGTTGAAACAATCGCAAAAGAAATTGAAGAAAGAGATTATCAAGATACACATCGCTCTGCTTCTCCACTTGTAAAAGCAGAAGATGCGATAGAAATTGATACAAGTGATATGAGTATTGAACAAGTTGTTGATCAAATATATCAACTATGTATCCCTTTTATTGAGAAGGAGGAAAATTGATGAAAAATGGAACAATTGCGATCGTAGGTAGACCAAATGTAGGAAAATCTACTATTTTCAATCGCATTGCTGGACAAAGACTTTCCATCGTTGAAGATATTCCAGGGGTTACAAGAGACAGAATCTATTCTTCTGCAGATTGGACTGGAAATCATTTTCAAATCATTGATACTGGTGGTATTCAATTAGAAGATCAACCATTCCAAGAAGAAATTCGTGCACAAGTACAAATTGCCATCGAAGAAGCAGATGTCATTATGATGGTTTGCAATGGCAAAAGTGGAATGAGTGATGATGATCGTTATATTGCAGGATTACTACAAAGAAGTGGAAAACCACTTGTTTTAGCAGTTAATCAGATTGATGATCAATCTCGTATGATGAATATTTATGAATTCTATAATTTAGGTATTGGTGATCCAATTGCGGTCAGTGGTGTTCATGGAATTGGAATTGGTGATCTTTTGGATAAATGTATCGAATTGATGCCTGAAGAAGATAATAAAAAACGTTCAGAAGGAATTCATATTGCGGTTATTGGAGAACCAAATGTAGGAAAATCTTCTATTGTAAATGCGATATTAAGAGAAGATCGATCTATCGTTTCTAATATTCAAGGTACAACAAGAGATGCAATTGATACGCCATTTAAGGTGAATGGAAAACCTTATGTCATCGTTGATACAGCAGGTATTCGTAAAAGAGGTAGAGTTTATGAATCCGTCGAAAAATATTCTGTTTTACGTGCAATGTCTGCGATTGAAAAATGTGATGTTGCGTTATTCTTAATTGATGGAGAACTTGGAATTCGTGAACAAGATAAGCATGTCGCTGGATATGCTTATGAAGCAGGAAAACCAATTATTATTGTTGTAAATAAATGGGATGCTGTTGAAAAAGATGAACATACAATGGTTGCCTTTGAAGAGAAAGTAAGAAATGAATTTGCTTATCTTGCATACGCTCCTATTATGTTTGTATCTGCGAAAACACGTCAAAGAGTAGATACGATCATTCCAGAAGTTGATCGTGTTTATGAAAATTCTATTCGTCGTGTTCCAACAAATATTTTAAATGAAGTTATTGCGGACTCACAAATTACAACACCTGCACCAGCAAGAAATGGGAAAAGATTCCGTATTTATTATGCTACACAGGTGGCAATTCAACCTCCAACATTTGTGTTGAGTTGTAACGAACCAAAATTAATGCATTTTACATATCAACGCTTTATTGAAAATACGTTGAGACGTGCATTTGATTTTGAGGGAACACCAATTCATATTATTGCTAGAAAGAAGGTTTCAGAATGAAAATTCGTGTATTAGGTACAGGAAGTTGGGGAAGTGCTTTAGCCCAAACATTAGCTGATAATGGACATGATGTTATGATGTGGGGAATTGACGCTAATGAAATTAATGATATTGAAAATAATCATCATAATACAAAATATTTTGAAACAGAAATCAATCATGATGTACACGCTACTACAGATATCAATTGTGTAAAAGATGCAGATGTTATTTTGGTTGCGGTACCATCTGGTGCTTTAGATTCTGTTTTAAATCAAGTTTGTAATTTAACAGAAAAGAAAGTGATCATTATTAATGTTGCGAAAGGCTTTCATCCAGAAACACATGAAAGACTATCAGAAGTCATTAAAAGATTGGTTCCAGAAGAAAAAAGAGAAGCTGTTGTATCTTTGATTGGACCAAGCCATGCGGAAGAAGTTATTATTCGTAAACTTACATGTTTAAATGCAGTTAGTGATAATGAAGAAGCCGCAAAAACGATTCAAGAAATCTTTTCAAATGATTATTTTAGAGTTTATCGTAATACTGATGTCATTGGTGCTGAAATTGGTGTCGCTATTAAAAACATCATGGCAATTGCTTCTGGTATCTTAGAAGGAATAGGACAAGGTGATAATGCACGTGCTGCTTTGATGACAAGAGGTTTAGCAGAAATGATGCGTTATGGTGTAGCTTTAGGTGGTAAAAAAGAAACTTACTTAGGTTTAGATGGTGTTGGAGATTTAATTGTAACATGTACTTCCATGCATTCTAGAAACTTTACTGCTGGATTACAAATTGGAAAAGATGGTTCTGCAGAAAATTTCTGGAAAGAAAATAAGCGTACTGTAGAAGGTGTTGCGGCTTGTAAAGTTATTTATGAAGAAGCGCACAAAAGAGGAATTGAAATGCCAATTACTGATCAAGTATATGCAATTCTTTATGAAGGAAAATCTCCTGAAGAATGTATTAAAACATTGATGGGTAGAAGCTTAAAATCAGAAATGTAAGAAGACTTTATGTCTTCTTTTTTAAATACAAAAAAGGACTTCAATTTTGAAGTCCTTATTCATTGGAAGTATTATTAAAATCTTTAGCGATAACACATTGTTGCGATGAAGTTGAATAACCATTCGACCAATAACCACATGCTTTGATCGTGCCAGAATCATAATCTCCAATCCATCCACCATACATACCATCTTTACTTGTGACGGTAGTAATATATGTATCATCGTGATAGATATCCGCTACGAATGTTGGATTCGTACCGTATGCCCATGCGGTATTCGCAAGACATGCACCAGTTGCTTCTTTATTTTCCCAAGAATCTCTCAATGAGATATCTATCGTGCCACCATAACATCCTTTTTTAGCACCCCAGTCAACATAGAGGATACCATTTGTTAGACTTGCGGCGAAGTTTGTTTCTTCACCTGTTGAAGATATCGTAGGAGTATTTGCAAGTCCAGTTGTAGAAACGTAGGATGTTATATTATCATTTACACCTGAAACATGTGGCCATGTTCCATTTGCGTATGTAACTTCAGAAATATCTGCAGGCATTGCTACACCACTTAAATTTCCACCAGCTTCTTCTTCCGCTGCTAATAGTTCTAATTGGATCTTACCTGGTATGTTCATTAAAGCTTTCCAAGTAGGGAAGTATGTTCCTTCACCTGCAACAGCTTTATCATATCCGACCCATACAGCGTTTGTATATTGAGAAGTAGAAGCAACCATCCATTTATCTTTCATTGCTCCTTGAGGAATACCATATTGTAATCCATCGGATCCCCAGTCTGTTGTACCTGTTTTTGCGTATACAGGATAAGATCTAGCTAATACTTGCATGTAGTTATAAATACCACATGTAACGTTATTCTCCATGAGTTGACATACTAGCCAAGCACTACCGGAAGAAAGGACTCTTCGATTTTGGTTCTGTGGATAATAGACATCACCATCCGTTGTTTCAATTTTTCGAATCGTATGTGGTTCATTGTAAACACCATAATTAATCATTGCAGCATGTGCACCTGCAAGTTCAGCAACGGTTGTTTCAAAGGAGTTACCACCAATTGCGTAAGACATATGATAGTTTTCGTCACTTGTTCGTGAGAAACCTAGACTTTGTAAATAATCCACAACTGCTTCACCACCAATTTTTGCGGTTACATGTTCTAATGTTAGGATCGCAGGAATATTATAAGAGTTCGCAACGGCATCTTTGATCGTTACTTCTCCATGATATTGTCCATTTGCATTCTGTAAGACTCTACCTTCACCAGGGAATGCGATTGGTTTATCCATTAATATTTCATCTAATGAATAACCTAAGTATTCAAATCCTAATGCATAAGATAAGATTGGTTTAACAGAAGAACCAGGTTGTTTATATTGAGATGTAGCACGATTTAATAGTCTTGCGCCACCTTGGTAGTTACGTCCACCACCAATTCCAACAATTTCACCATTTTGATTATTCATGGATACAATTGCTGATTGCATCAGATCATCTGCGTAATAAACACTTGTTTCTCCGCGTTCAATTGCTTCAATTTTAGATTGTATCGTTGTATTTAATGCGGTATAAATATCCATTCCATATACAACAGGATCTTTTCCAGTTAAAGCGACTGTTTCTTCAATAACAACATCTACATATTCAGCATATGCATCATTTTCACTTGTTTCACTTAATTTACTAGCACCAACAAGTTGATCTTCTACATTGATGGATTTTGCTAATTTGTATTCTGTTTCATTAATATATCCATGTTGTAACATGAGATATAATACTTCATTTCTTCTTTTTGTAGCGTATTCTAAATAATGATAAGGATTATATTTATTTGGAAGATTTACGATACCTGCTAATAATGCTGATTCTGAAATACTCATTTCAGATGCACTTTTACCAAAATAATATTTTGCAGCTTTTTCAACACCTCTGATACGATCACCAAAGTTTAATTTATTCATATAAAGTTCAAAGATTTCTTTTTTTGATAATTGTGTTTCAAGCTCTAAAGATAATGCAATTTGTTGTACTTTATATTCAATCGTTGCTTCTCTTTCAACGGAATTATCACCATCATCAATTGAGAAATAACTATTTTTAACAAGTTGCATTGTAAATGTGGAACCACCACCACCATCTCTATGAAGTAAGAACGTTTCTAATGCAGCTTTTGTAAAACGTGGAATATCAAATCCATTATGTTCAAAGAAACGTGAATCTTCAATAGATAAGAATGCATCAATCAAAGAAGTAGGGCATTGATCATATTTGATATTTTCACGATAATAAGTTCCAATTTCAGTAATTAAATTTCCATCTCCATCATAGATTTTACTAGATTCTTCACTTAATAAATCACTGACATTCAAGGTTGGAATGCCTTCTAATTTACTTAATGCATACTTTCCACCAACTACACCAATGATCATATAAATACAAAGAACAAAAATCAAAAATCCAGTAAAAATATTTTTCACTTTTTTCTTTCTTAGGATTTTTTTTCTTTTCTTTGCACGTTCGATTTCTTCCTCATGAGTAGATTCTTGAAAAGAGTCCTTTTCTTGTTCATGATGATTTAATGCATTTTCTTTTTCGTCCATAGAAACTCCTTTCAATAAAATAGCCATCAAAAATTATATCAAATTTCAGATGGCTTTGTGTGAACAACTCTTATTTTTTACGGAAGTATTGTAAACAGATTGCACCTAATCCTGTATGTGCAGCAACAGGGGAGCATAATTCGATTACTTCAATTTCAGCTTTTGGGAAACGCTCTGTCATTTTATGATATAAAGATTGTGCTTCCGATATATTATTGACATGTGCAATCGCAATATACCAATCATCTGATTGGTTGATGCCATCACTTTCCATTTGTTCCATTGCTTTTTCTAATGCTTTACGGAACGTACGTACTTTTTGTAATGTATCGATTCTACCAGATGTTGATTTATTAATTTGTAATACAGGAGCAATTTTTAATAATTTACCTAACTTTGCAGCTAAAGGTGTCATTCTTCCACCACGAATCAATTGATCAAGATTTTCTGGAATAATTAGTGTATTACAAGAATCAATGATTTCGTTTGTAATCAATTGAATTTCTAGGTCATTGATACCATCTTCATGTGCTTTTTTGATACGTTTGATTAAATATTCTTGTACAACTGCAGTGACATAAGTATCTACTGTAATGATATTTATATCTAAACTTTGTGCAATCGTTGTCATTGTAGATATCGTTCCAGATAATCCATTACAGATTGGTACTGCATAAATTAAATCTACACCTTGTTGTTTTAAACTTTCAAAACATTCTTGAATGATTCCTGGAGAAGGTTGAGATGTCTTAAATGCATGACCTTCTTTTAATAATGAAATTAAATCTTGTTTTGATAGATTCTCCATGTCCTGATATGTATTATTTTCATCAGAAACTTGTAATGGAACACTGACAATTCCATCTTTTGCCATTTCTGAAATGGACTTACCTGTTCCACTATCTGTTACATAAGCAATTTTCATATGATATACCTCTGCAAAATTATAATATTAAATCGCAAAACAATAAAGTACTTAAAAGCAATCTCCAACGATTTGTA
>CAVLCI010000009.1:0-37191 GCA_963661415.1 Bifidobacteriaceae bacterium
CCAATATTATAGAATGAGGATATACAAGTCACTGTACCTTTTCAGGTACAGTAAAGATATTTCTAAAAAATATTAGACAATTCATCCCACCACTTATAGAAGTGGGGGATTTCTTGCTCACGGCTTGTTAAAAAATCTTGATGTTTTTCCATTTGATAAAAACTATCTAATAATGCCTTTGAAAAATTAAATTGTTTATCTGTTGGATATTGATAATCAGGTATGATTTTTGTTCGATAAATATAACAAATCAAATCATTTTTATCTTGAAAATGATTATAAAATGTTTGTCTTGCGGCACCTGTTTCTTTTAATAATGTTGAAATTGAAATAGAAGATAAAGATTGTTTTTTACATAAAGCCAACAACGCATTAACAAATAATTCTTTTGTATCAATTGCCATATACTTTCCTTACTTTGGCCAATCTAATATCTGATCTCCTTTAACAAGATATGCTTTTTTCGCTAATTTAGCTAATGGTGCATCTGTTAAAGAATCAGAATAGAATTCATCAATTTGTGCATCTGGATATAATTCTTTCAATCTTCTAACTTTTTCTTCTCCATGACAATTAATGCCTGTATATTTACCTGTTTTTGGATCTACGACAGATGCCATGACGTGTTGGATTCCTAATTTCTTGCAGAATCTTTGAATCGTAAATTCTGGAGAAGCAGAAATCACTACATCATCTTCTTTTTGATTTTTGATATAAAAGTTTTTCACATGATTCATATGTGAAACAACAAATTCATCTGTTGCTTGATCAATATCTTTCACAAATACAAACATATGATATAAGTTTTCTTTGAATTTTAACTTTGGCATTAGTCTTAATCCATAAGCTATCCCACAAATTACAGTTCTAGGTAATGAAAGTAATGTCAAAGGACGATGTACATAAAGCCATAGTATAAAGTTCGCAGTTGAATCTTGTCGATAAATCGTATTATCCCAATCATAAACATTCATGGTAATATCACCTTTCCACTCTTTTGATCACGTGTTAATAAATCTGTATATAATCCTGCTGGATGATTTGTAAAGGAAGAAACATGCCCTAAAACACATGTAATAACCAATGTTAATTCTAAGACCCATTGTCCAATGACTGTCCATTCAAATTGTTTATAGATCCAATAAAAGATCATAATATCTGTAAATGGATTAAAGATGATTTCAAATGCATGTGCGTACATTTCAAGTCCTGTGATTTGTGACAACATCCCCATACATAAAGGATTCACAAAGAAAGTTACCATTCCTAAAAATATCATCTTCATCATTTGTTCTTCACTACGATTCGCATTGATTAAAAATACGATCATTCCACCCCAACGGAAAATATCCAAAAAGATATCCAACATATTATTACTTAAGAATATATAAGAACCAATTGCTTTAGAAGAAAAGAAACGAATATATTCTGAATATGGAATGGAATACTTTACAGTAAAATAACGCATAATGAATGTTCCTACTAAAAATACAATTGGAACAATGACATAAAAGATCTTAACAGAATGATCAATCAAAAAATCTTCTGCACGAATGATCTTTACATAAACTTTTCTTTTTAATCTTGCACAATAAAAGAATACACAAACAACAAACAATAATACTGCTAAAGAATAAGAATACTTTGTCAACCATCCTACACAATAAATCAAAATTGGAATCAAGAATGTTGTTACGTCATATAAAGAACGAATCTTTTTAATATGAAATAAATATACAGATGATAAATAAATCAACTCAAAACCTATCATTAAAAAGCCATTATGAGAAAATAATCCCGCAAAGATTACAAATGGTAATAAATACTTAATATTTTCTTTTTCTTTCTTCAACCATTCATATAATGTAAATAAAGCTAAGGCAATTAATATGATTCTCCAGTTTCCACCTTGATACGCACCTCGAATCTTCCAAGAATAAAATTGAGAATAAAATACAGAAGAAACAATTAATGTAAAACGAAACCAAGGATTTCCAATATCAAAACTATCAACAATATCTAAACATAGCATAACTGAAATCATTGTTGCGAATAACGCTAATGTTAAAGCAGCCTTTTCAAAGTTCCCATTGAAAAGCCAGATTACATAAGAACCAAACATTTCATATCCTTGTAATCGATTATTCTCTAACATAATTGCTTGAGAATTCATATTATTTGCCATTCTCAATATTTCAGCATCAGTATCAACAGATAAATTTGTTTTACATAAATAGAATAATCCAAACATCATAAAGCAAGTTAAAACAACATAGATCGTTCTACCTCTCCACAATGATTGTTTTATTTCTTTTGCGTTATAAAAAAGAAAGACTACCGCAAGAATCAACACGATCGTTGTAGATCCTTTGATCCAATTAAAAGATCCACCTAAACATAATCTAGGCAAATACAATAATTCCAAAAGTGAAAATAATATCGCCACTCCAATAGGTGCAGTAAATCCATTTTTTTCTAATCTAAATATTTTCAAAAAGCTATGTCCTGTTGCTTCTGAAAGAATCACAAGAATCAACGCTATCAATAATGACATCATATCTAAAAACCTCGCTTGTTTATTATACTCGAAATTCTTAGAAATCCTAATTTCTTAACAAAAGATTAAGAAACCTAAAAAGACGATAGAATATCTATCGTCTAATTGCTTCTTAATATTGAGGCATTGCTTGTGTAGCAGCTTCCTTTTCAGGAATATCTGCAACTGCAGCTTCTGTTGTAATAAACAATCCAGAAATACTTGCAGCATTCAATACAGCAGAACGAGTAACCTTAGTAGGATCGATGATGCCCTTATCAAACATATCTACCCATTCACCATTCTTCGCATTGAAACCAATATTTTCTTCCTTCGCTAATTGTTGTTCTAATACTTCATTTCCGTCATAACCAGCATTTTCAGCAATCTGCATGATTGGACATTTTAATGCATCTAATACAACATTGATTCCTCTTTGAACATCCACTGTTTCGTCCTTTAATGTTGCCTTTACATCTCTAAGAGCCGTTATCAACGCAAGACCACCTCCAGCAACAACACCTTCTTCAACAGCAGCTTTTGTCGCATTCAAAGCATCTTCAATTCTTAATTTCTTTTCTTTGAGTTCTGTTTCTGTTGTAGCACCAACCTTGATCAAAGCTACACCATTTGTAAGTTTACCAAGTCTTTCTTGAAGTTTCTTCTTATCATAGTCAGAAGTTGTATTTTCAATTTCCATCTTGATAGTCGCAACACGTGCATCTACAGCAGCCTTGTCCCCTGCTCCATCAATAATTGTAGTCTTATCTTTACCTACAACGACTTTCTTAGCAGAACCAAGATCAGCAACTGTCATATCTTGTAAGTTTTGGTTAAGATCCTTTGCGAAGAAGTTTGCACCTGTCATAGCTGCAATATCAGCTAATTGGTTCTTTGCGTTATCTCCAAATCCTGGAGCCTTTGTCGCAACAACATTGAATGTTCCACGTAACTTGTTGATAATCAATGTTGACATAACTTCATTATCATAATCATCCGCGATAATCATTAATGCCTTATTAGACTTCACTACTTCTTCTAATACTGGAAGAATTTCTTGAATTGTGTTGATCTTTTGGTCAGTAACCATGATCAATGGATTTTCTAATGTAACTTCATTCTTTTCACGATCTGTAACCATATAAGGAGAAATATATCCCTTATCATATTGCATACCTTCTGTCATTTCTAATGAAGTTTCAAATGATCTAGATTCATCTACATTGATAACACCATCATTACCAACCTTATCCATTGCATCTGCAATGATTGCGCCAATTTCTTCACTACCACTAGAAATAGTAGCGATATTCTTTACATCATCATTTGTTGTAACTTTATGACTCTTTTCAAGAAGTTTATCTGCAACTGTATGTGCTGCCTTTTCAATGCCTTCTCTCATTAGTACAGGATTTGCACCCTTATCAACGGCTTTTAAGCCATTTGTTATCATTGCTTGTGTTAAGATCGTAGCTGTTGTTGTACCATCACCAGCTAATTCATTTGTATTGTTTGCAGCTTCATAAACAAGCTTAGCACCCATATTTTCAAACTTATCTTCTAGTTCGATTTCTTTGGCAATCGTTACACCATCATTTGTGATAACTGGTGAACCATAACTCTTTTCTAATACAACGTTTCTTCCTTTAGGTCCTAACGTAACTTTTACCGCATCAGCGAGTTTATTAACGCCATTTAACATTCCATCTCTAGCGTCTTTTGCGTATTTAATTTCCTTTGCCATTTTCATTTACCTTCTTTCTTCTTACTCAACTACCGCAAGAATATCATCTGCTTTAATAATGAGATATTCTTTTCCGTTGTCTTTCACTTCTGTTCCAGAATACTTCTTGTAAATAACATGTTGATTTTCTTTTAGATCAATTGGTGTTACTTCACCATTGTCATTTGTTTTACCAGGTCCAACTGCTACAACTAGTCCATGACTTGGTTCTTCTTTTGCTTCTTTTGTTGTAAGAATAATTCCACTTTGTGTTTTTTCTTCTTCTTTTACTTTTTCTAATACTACGTAATCATGTAATGGTTTTAACATATATTACCTCCATAAATTTCTTAGCACTCTTCTTTTTAGATTGCTAACAATGGTTATTATAATCAAAAATAGCACTTAGTCAATAGGAGTGCTAAAATAAATTCATCTTTTGTGAATGATGCCTCTTTGATATCGACTTGGCAGTTCTCCGGTTTTACGATAATATTCTAATGAATCCAAAAATTGCTTATGTTTGATTTGAAATGCAAAATAATTTTGTTTGCCATCAATGAATAAATCATAAACTTCTCTTTCATCACAGAAAACAACATAATGATAGATTCCTTCTTCATCTATTTTTCGATTCCAATAGATTACATGTTCTGATGCATTCCAACTCATATACATGGTATTATATAGGCATGAAACAAATCAGTCTAACGTTATTTCAAGATGCAGAATTACTGCCAATCTTATTCACTTGTATTATATTTACTATAATTGTATTTTTAATTTTTCATTTTCTGAAAGATAACAATGTTGAATATCAAAAACACAACCAAAAGAAAAACTTTCATTCTACGAAATATTATCCTAAATATACAAAAAAAGATTATCGAAACTTGATTTTAATTACTGGTTGTTATGCCATACTCTCATTATGGAAATTAGGTTCTACGACTTTTCCTACAACCACATGGCAACCAACTTCTTCAACAGGTTCGCAAGATGTTGTGTTTCATCTAACAAAAGAAACAACATTCAACGCAATCTATACGATCTATGGAGAAGGAGATAACAATTCTAATCCAGATACTTATCAATTAGGAACAGAAGGCATGATTGTTTATGGTTCGAATGATAATCTCCAATGGGATCAAATTGCGACATTAGAAAAAGGCTCTATTTACCAATATCAAATTATTGAAGGAAATTGGGACTATGAATATGTTTGGATCCACTCTTCCAATAAAAATAATTCTTTAACAGAATTCGCATTAAGAAATTCAGAAGATACAGGTTTTGTATCCTTAGAAGTATCTTTAGATGGCGCAAGTGAAAGTATATACCCTGCAACATTATTAATTGATGAACAAGATAAACTTGTGCTATATCCAACCTACGAAGATCAATCCTACTTTGATGAAATCTATCATCCTAGAAATGCTTGGGAAATTGCAAGTGGACAAGATATGTACGCAACCGTACATCCATTATTAGGAACCAATATTATTGCCTTATTTATTAAACTATTTGGCATGTCCCCATTTGTATGGCGATTACCAGGTGCACTTTTTGGAATCGCATTAATCCCTTTATTTTATGCGATTGCGAGAAGATTGTTTCAAAAAACAGAACTAGCAACAATTGCGGGAATTTTGCTTGCATGTGATTTCATGCATCTAACGACTTCACGCATTGGAACATTAGAACCATTTAGTGTTTTTTGGATCTTAGTCATGTTTTATTTCATGATTCGTTACATTCAAATGTCTTGGTATGATACATCATTTTTTACGCAATTTCGATATTTAGCGTTATGTGGTATTTCGATGGGCATTGCGATAGCGACAAAATGGACAGCATGTTATTCTGCAGTTGGACTTGCGATTCTCTTATTTGGTTATTTTGGTGTGCAATATCTAGATTATCAAAAGAATCGAAAAAATAATCTACAACTTGTTTCAGTCTTTCCAAAGCGATTGCTTGTAACAATTGGATTATGTTTTATTTTCTTTATTGGTATTCCAATCATCATTTATGTTTTATCTTATTTACCAGATAAAGTATGGAAAGGTGATGCTTGGTCTATTCAAAATGTTTGGAAACAATGTGTTTATATGTATAACTATCATTCTAATTTAGAAGCAACACATCCATATAGCAGTACTTGGAACCAATGGTTATTGGATATTCGACCTATTTGGTATTACAACGGATATGATAGTAATGGATATCAACATACAATATCATGTTTCTCAAATCCTTTAATGACTTGGACAGCTATTGGAACAATCATATTCACATTGATTGATGGATTCAAAGAAAAGAAATTATCTGGCATGATTATTTGTGTTGGTTATATGACAGCACTAGCACCTTGGTTGATTATTACACGCTGTGTATTTGCGTATCATTTTTATCCAACTTCTTTCTTTGCGATATTATCAATTGTTTATGTATTTTCGTATTTATGGAAAATGGGAAAGATTGGAAAAGGTGTAATTATTGGTTATTGTTTTATTTATTGTTTCTTGTTTTTGATGTTTTTACCTGCAACTGCAGGATTTGCGACAACAAATACGTTTATCAAATCGTTAGAATGGTTTAGCACATGGTACTTTGGTTAAAGAAAAGATGGAAAGACATCCTATTCGCATTAGGAATGACATGTATCTTAATGCTTCCTTATATTTGTAAAGATTTTTTAGGTATTGAACATGATACCTTCTTTCATGTATCTCGAATCGAACAATTATCAAAATCTATTCAAAATGGTAATTTCTTTCCAGCAATTTATCCTTATGAAAATAATAACTATGGATATGCTTCCCCACTATTTTATTCTGATTTCTTTTTGATTCTTCCTGCATTATTACATATCTGTGGATTTTCTTTAGCCTTTTGTTACAAAGGAATTGTATTTGTGGCTTCATTTATTTCTATCTTTTCAATGATTCTTTTTACTTCACATATCACACAAAAAAGAAGTATTACTTGGATCAGTGGGTGTGCATATTTATTTAGTAATTATCGAATTACAGATATTTATGTTAGAGGTGCATTAGGTGAAATCTTCGCGTTTTCTTTTTTACCACTACTTTTATTAGGAATTTATGAAATCATAGAAGAAGATAAGAATTCATATTTCACATTAACATTTTCATTAACATGTTTAGCCTTATCTCATAACTTAACATTCTTATTTGCGAGTGTTTTATGTGCAATTTTGGTTATTCTTTCATTTTCTAAATTCACAAAGAAAAAAATGGTATGTATTTCAATTTCTATATTCTTTGCGTTTTTATTATCTTGTTTCTTTACTTTACCAATGCTTGAACAATTACATTCGCAATCGTTCATTGTGGATTATTATGGACAAAGTTCTGATCTATCTTCTCATTCTATGAATTTGTGGCAATTTTTTGTCAATCAAACAGTGTTTGGATATAGTGGTAATCAATATGATGCTTCTATGACAATGACAGTGAATATTGGATGGTTTTTAACATTTGTTCCAATGACGTATTTCTTTGTGAAAAAGAAAAATACATTTGTATGGAAGATGTTGATCATTGGATATATTTGTATGTTACTACCATCTTCTCTTCTACCATGGGATATCATTCCACTCAAAGTCATTCAATTTCCTTGGAGATTTAATACAATCGCAATGTTATTGTTATCTGTACCAAGCGCAATTGGTATTTCTAATCTATTCCAAAAGAAAATCATTCATTACGGAATTATGATTGTTGTATGTTGTGAATGTATTTATCATGTAATTCCTGCATTTGATCGAACATTTGGCCTGACATCTCAAACAACATGGCAAGATGTTTTAGATGGAAAACTATGTGATCCATATTACAGTGCATATTATGTGCGTGTTGAACTTGCTGGAGGAGATTATCTACCAATAAATTCACCTGATTTTAGAGGGCGTTCTACTTCTATAAAAGATGCATCAAATCAAGATCTTAACATTTCTTATACATCGTATGGTAACACAATCACATTTGATACAAACACCTTACAATATGATACACAACTCGTCATACCAAAAACTTGGTATAAAGGTTATACCGTTTATCAAATCAAAGATGGAAAACAAACAAAATTCACATGTTCTTCTAATGAAGAAGCTATGGTTACTTTCTATGCGCAAAAAGATTGTACCTATATTGTTACTTATGAAGATACACCACTTAGAAAATGCTGTTTATGGATATCTTGTATTTCTTTTATCGCATGGCTATTACTTATCAAAAAGTTTTCTCTAAAATAAATCATTCTTGATACAAACCAAAGAAAAGAGCCTAGAATATCGCATGAATATGCTATATTTCAGACTCTTTTTCATTTTAAACTGTTAGATAATAATTTCTTATGCTCTTAATTCCGCATGTACTCTCTTAGATAGATTCTCTAAGATTTTATTATATGCATCTGTAATTTCTTCATCCTTCAATGTATGATCTGCTTGATATGTAAGTTTTAACGCAACAGACTTCTTACCTTCTGCGACATGTTCTCCTTCATATACATCAAATACTTCAACATTAGAAAGAATGTCCTTAACACCTGCAGTTGTGATTGCCTTTGTTAATTCTGCTGCAGATATAGTCTTATCTACAACTAAAGCAAGATCTCTTGTAACGGATGGGAACTTAGGAAGTTCAGTAAATTTAATTCTTCCTGCTTTTGCTTCGAAGATTGGATCTAATGTCAATTCTGCATAAGTAACATTCTTTAAATCAAATTTTTTCGCATAATCTGGATGTAATTCACCAAATACACCTAGTTTTTTATTTCCTAAAGAAATCGTTGCACTTCTATATGGATGGAAATGTTCTGTATCCATCTTGTTTTCTTCAATCTTGATACGCGATCCAACAAATCCTAATCTTTGTAACCAATTCAAGATAATTCCTTTCATTGCATAGAAATCACCTTTCACTTGTACATGTCTTAGCTTATCTTCTACAAGATTGCCATCTAAAACGATCGCAAGTCTTTCTTCTTCTACATCTTTTGCGTAAACTTTAGAAATTTCATAGAATGCATTATTCACATTGGAATGCGCTTGGTTGTATTGAACGACTTCCATTACTGAATTGATTAAGTTAGTACGTGTATATTTACGTGCTTCACTCATTGGCATCGCAAGTTCAACTGGATTTTCTAAAGCGTGGAATCCATTTTTTGCGTAGTCTTCATTAACTAAAGTATATGTAACGATTTCATTCAATCCTTCTGCCATCATTGCTTCACGTGTTGTTGTACGTGTTAATTGAACATCACTTCTTTGTCCAACGGTTGCGGATACATTTGGTAAAGTACTTGGTAAAGAATCAAATCCTAATAAACGAATAACTTCTTCATCAATATCTGCAGTACCAGAAATATCAATACGATAGCTTGGAATATGACATGTGATTTCATCCCCATTGACTTCTGGTTTAAAGTCTAACCATTTTAATGTTTCAACAACTTCATCCATCTTGAAATCTGTTCCAAGTAGACCATTACAATGGGTTAATGTTTCAACAACTGTTTGTGGTTGATATTTCATTTCACCAGCTTGAACTGTCTTTTCAAAACCAGATGCATTGGCATACTTTGTAAGAAGTTCAACAGAACGATCCATTGCCTTGATCATTGCAGGTTCTTCTACACCTTTTGTAAATCTTTGCGCAGCTTCTGTAATCAAATTCAAACGAATAGATGTTCTACGAATACTAGCGTGATCAAATTGTGCAGCTTCAATGAAAATACTATCCGTTTCTTCATCAATCATACTTTCTTCACCACCCATGATACCAGCAATACCTGTTGCTTCACCATTTGTTGTAATGAGAATATCACCCTTTTGAATTTCAAATTCAGCACCATCTAAAGCTGTCATTTTCAATTCTCTATCATCCACAACTGTAATTTCACGATGTGGTAATTTCTTTAAATTGTAATAGTGTAATGGTTGCCCTGTCTCTAACATAACAAAGTTGGAAATATCAACAACATTATTAATAGAATTCATACCTGCTGCATTCAAATATTGTTGCATCCATTTAGGAGAAGGTCCAACTTCTACGTGATTTACAACTTTTCCAATATAACAACCACACTTTTCAGTGTTTGTGTAAACCTTAAAATCACCTTCTTCACCACAATCACTCTTGCCAGCATAATCAGGCCATTTTACTTCTTTATGTAAGATTGCACCAACTTCTTTTGCCATGTTCCACATTGCGGAACAATCTGCACGGTTTGGAGTTAAAGATACATCTAAGATCGTATCATCTAATCCTAAATATCCTAATACATCTGTCTCTCCCACTGGAGCATCTTGTGGTAATTCTTCAATTCCATCAATTTGATCTTGTCTTAAAGATTTCTTATCTACACCAAGTTCAAATAAAGCACACAACATTCCATTGGATTCAAGACCATGTAAAGGTTTTGCCTCAATCGTTCCACCAGGTAACTTCGCACCAGGTAAAGCAACAATTACTTTTAATCCTTTTCTACAGTTTGGTGCACCACAAATGATTTGATATGTTTTATCACCAACACAAGTTTGTGTTTTATGTAAATGTGTACCTTCAACATCTTCACACTCAACAACTTCACCAATCACTAATCCTTCTGCTTGTGCCATCGCATCAATACCTTCTACTTCAAGGCCAGCAGTTGTCATTTTATTCGCTAATTCTTCAGGAGTTACATCTGACAAATCAACATATTCACTTAACCATTTATAACTTAATTTCATCTCTTGTTTCCTCCTTCATTAATCAAAACGATCAAACATCTTTAAGAATCTTGCATCATTGATATAGAAGTTACGAATATCATTAATACCATACTTTAACATCGCAACACGTTCTAATCCTACACCAAACGCAAATCCACTACATTTATCTGGATCAAATCCATTCATTTCTAATACATGAGGATGTACCATACCAGCACCTAAGATTTCAATCCATCCACTTCCTTTACATACATTACAACCTTTTCCATTACAGAATGGACAAGATACATCTACTTCTACAGAAGGTTCTGTAAATGGGAAATAAGAAGGTCTGAAACGAATTTGTCTTCCTTGACCAAACATCTTATTCGCTAAGAATTCTAATGTACCCTTTAGATCCGCAAGTGTAACATGTTCTCCAACAACCAATCCTTCACACTGCATGAATTGATGGGAATGTGTTGCGTCATCATCATCTCTACGATATACCTTACCCGGACAAATCAATTTAATTGGTGTTTGTCCATGTGCTTTTTCTAATTCTCTCATCTGCATCGCAGTAGTATGTGTTCTTAACAATGTATTTGGATCAATATAGAAAGTATCTTGCATATCACGTGCAGGATGATCTTGTGGAATATTCGCAAGCTCAAAGTTGTAATAATCTTGTTCTACTTCTGGACCTTCCGCAATCTTATATCCCATACCTAAGAATAGATCTTCAATTTCTTTTTGAATCAACATCAATGGATGACTTGTTCCAACTCTAAAAGTATCCCCTGGTAATGTAATATCAATTCTTTCTTTTTCTAGTTTTGCGGCTGTTGCGGCAACTTCAAGATCTTGTTGTTTCTTTTCTAATGCTTCTGTAACAACTTGTTTACATACATTTACCTTTTGACCAAAAGCTGGTTTTTCTTCTTTTGGAAGATCCTTCATTTCTTTCATCAAGCCAGTAATTGCACCCTTCTTAGAAAGATACGTATTTTTTACTTCCTGTAGTGCAGCTAAATCATTTGCTTGTTCAATGGCTTCTAAAGCAGCACTTTGTACTTCTGTAATTTTGTCGCTCATGATAATCTCCTTTACAAAAATAAAACGTTCCTGAAAAACAGGAACGTCATTAACGCGGTACCATCCTGATTCGTATCTTTTCGATACGCACCTTGATTTACTCGTAACGTGAGTATACGGAAGTGATTAGCTTCACATGGAAAAGCGAACTCACTGAACACATCACAGAATCATTTCACCAAATTGATTCCTCTCTTAGAAATGCTAATTTCAGCCATATTCTTTTCTCGTAACGTTTTAACAGAAATCATTATACCTTTTCAATATTTTGAATTCAAATACTTTCTTTCATCATCCTACTGATATTTTCTCTTTTCACTGTCTTTAATACGGAATAGATTCCTAACAACATTACAACGATTTCTAAAATAGCGATGCCAATCAATAAACCAACATGCATAGAAGGAAGAAATAAATGTATTCCCATTAATACCAAACAATCAACTATGCTTAAAATCACCATTGGTATCATTTTTTGTTTGAGATATTGCATCTTAATTTCTTTTAAAGATAATTCTTGTGCAACCAATATCACAAATGATTTCAAGTAATACTTTGTTTCTTTCATTGAAATCAAATAGTTATAGATTGTATACAAAATCAATATGATGATAATGATTCCAGTAAATAAATATTGATATATCATAGAACTTTGTTGTTTTGTTGTTCTTTCATCATACAAAGGACTAGTAACATTCATATTTTGATTGTTTAGTTTTTTGATTGTTTCTTCAATTTGATCATATCCAACATCACATTGATAGAATGTATTTGTTGTAGTGTAATATTGAGAAAGTGGTCTACCATCCGATAATGTAATACCATCCATATAAGTCATCAATGAATCTAAAGAATAGTAGATGTTATAAGATTGGGTATCATCTTCTTGAATGACACCTACTACATTTACTGTAATCGGATATGTATATGGAGAAACCAATAAGGATAAAGTGAATGTTTGATCCATCCAATTAGAATCAAATAATTCACTCGCAAGATTTTGATTGATAATGACACCTAAATCATGGCTTCCTTCTCCTTCTATAGAAAAAGAATCATCTTCAATAAAAGGATAGATATTTGTTTGATATTCTGTATCTTGATATATCAAATTCGAAAAAGAAAGAATTGGTTTTGTATTTTCAATAGAATTCAAAGTTTCTTGATCTTCTGTATTTACATAGATTATATCTGCATGCAATACATGACGTGTATCAGGAATATAAAACAATTGTTGTTTCAACATAGAACTCGCTTGCATCACAACAAGAAATATCATTGTCATGGATAAGAACAATCGATTCTTTTTAAAAATTATCTTATGCATCAAATATTTAATGCCTGATTTTTTAGGATATCGTTTTGTCTCATTTGAAAGAAAAGAAGGCATTTCTCCATTTCTTTTATAACAACGCAAATCATGTTCTTCAAACTTTAAAACATAATCTGCATATTCAATTACCGCATCTTTTTGATGTGTTGCCATAATAACGATATGTTCTTTGGCATATTCTTTTAAGATATGTAATACGATTTGTTTGTTTTCTATATCTAAAGATTCTGTTGGTTCATCACAACAAATAATCTTAGGACGTGCTATCA
This sequence comes from Bifidobacteriaceae bacterium, assembly GCA_963661415.1. GTDB lineage: Bacteria > Bacillota_I > Bacilli_A > Erysipelotrichales > Erysipelotrichaceae > Bulleidia. The sequence continues at coordinate 13,684 of CAVLCI010000009.1, forward strand.
AAGCACGTGCAATCCCAACTCTTTGTTTTTGTCCACCACTTAACTCATTTGGATATTGTTTCAACAACTCATCAATACCAAGTTTTTTCAATAGTTCTTCATCTTGAGATGTTTTCTTTCTTGTCAAGAAGATATTGTCATATACGTTTAATTCTTCAATCAATTCATAATTCTGAAAGATCGTCATTACTTCAGATTCTACAACAATACTTCCTGAATCAAATGTATCATATCCTGCAATGATATTTAATAATGTTGATTTTCCACAACCAGACTTTCCCCATATTACATAAAGGCCTGGTTTTTGAATATTCAATGATAGATTTTCAAAGATGATTTGATTCCCAAAATTCTTGTATGCATCTTTAATTTGTATCATAACGTTTACCACTGACAATCATTTCCAACAAAATCATAACGATACTTACAACAATTGTAATACCTATGATCATGAAGATGTTATAAGTCATAAATGGTTGATAATAATGTTCACTTGCGAATGTATTGATCAAGGAAGAAATTGGACCTGCAACAATTAATACAAGAATCAACGAAACAATCATCAATAAGAAATAACGTAAGATACTTTCTTGTAGTGGAGAATATCCATAAATACGCATGATATTCTTTTCTTTTTGAAATCTTTTTTTCTTGAAGAGCATACTAGCTACGACCATCGCAACTAAAATTCCTAATACGATCAAACCATATACCGCAAATCCAATTGGTGATTGATAGAATTCTTTATCTTTTCCTAGACCTTTTCCTTTGAATAAAGTAATATCTACATTTGTTTTATTAAAGTATTGACTGATTTTTTGTGTAACAGAATCATAATCACATCCAGGTTTTAAGATAAATCTTACATATTGCATTCTTACTGCATCTTTATTCGCAACATAATGTTGATAAATTGGATTATTTCCATATCCATTATTAAAGAAAACCATTGTTGTATAATCATTTTCTACACTGCTTACACCACTAATTGTTACTTCAATGATATCAATTGGTGCTTGTCCATCCATTACCCAATAATAGTTATTTTGATATCCTTGTAACGCTAATTTCATTGTTTTTCCAACCATATCTTCATAAGAAGTATATTGATCTAATTCCATCAACAAATCTGCCGCATTCTTACTTAAAAGAACACTATTTCCTTCTGGATAGCTACCACAAAGTAATGGTAATTCACGATAGTCATTCACCAAATCAAAACACTGTACAAGATATTTTGGATAACTCATAAAGTCACCACTTACATATGTACTCCAATCAGAATATTCTTGAAAACTACTAGGTAATAAATATGGTGTTTCACTTGGAGAATTCGTGAGATCCATATCATTAAATGAAAAATGATAATATGCTTGTCTATCAAATTCGCCTTTTGCGTAATCTAGTTCCTCATCTTGTTGATATTGGAAACTATTATAACTTTCTACACCTATGATTTCTGGTGTTTCATTGATCAATTGTTGAACGGAGGTATATTCAAACAAATCATCAATGGTAAGTCCACTATACTTTGTCGCATAACCAGAATAAGACTCCCCTTCATTTGCTTCTTTTTCTTTTGGTACAGAAACAACCATATTTTCTGCATTTTTAAATGTTGTTTGATAATCACTTTGACTAGAGACATTTGTGTATAAATTTAAAGTAATAAAAATAGATAATACGCATAATACAAGTAATACCACCTGAGACAAAGAATCCATGACTCTAGAACGTATTTCTCTAATCGTTAAAATCAGAGTATCATCTAATTTTCTCTTTGGAATGACTTCACCAACTTGTGTTAAAGTATTTGACTGTATCTTTTCATCTTTCACTACAATTCCTTGATCCATTGTAATGATTCTATCTGCATATTGTTGTGCTAATAAGACATCATGCGTAACTAAAATAATTTGAACATCACTTGATATCTTCTTTAATTCTTCCATTAATAATACTGCATTATCATGATCTAAAGCAGCAGTTGGTTCATCACACAACAATAAACCTGGTTTATGTAATAAAGCACGAATAAACTGCACACGTTTCTTTTGGCCGTTTGATAGTTTCTTTACCTTCTTTTTCTTTTGATCTTTTAAATCAAATTCTTTTAAATAATGACGTATCAATTTATAATCATCACTCACCAAGCAAAGATTATCCCAAACTGACATTTCTTCAAATAAATTAAATTCTTGCGTTAAATAATCATAATTAGGAACATCTTCAATACTTCCTTCAAAACATTCTCTTCCAGCAATACAATTTAATAATGTTGTTTTTCCGCAACCACTCGCACCTAAAATAACTGTAATTCCATTTTCTTCAATATCTAATGTGATATCTTTTAAAGCATCTACAGTATTATTTTTATTATGATAAATTTTACTTATATGATTCAGTTTCATAAAATCACCCCCCATTTTTAATGAAGCTGACTTTGTTATTAGTAGAATTATACCATCATATAAATTCGTCTTGTTTTACAAATAAGTTAATACAAATCACTTATTTTAATGGTTTTTATTAACTTTTAGTTTATACTAATCATAAATAGTGAGTTAAATATGAAATTACAATAACTTTTCGTTAAAAGGAGGAATTATGTACGATCCATTATTAGATACTTTCATTTGTGTTATACAAAATGGCAGTTTCACCAAAGCAGCTAAAAAACTTTTTATTAGTGCTCCAGCAGTTCAAAAACAAATCAATGCATTAGAAGAAAAAATAGGTGTTCAATTATTGATACGGAAAAAGAGCGGGATTCAACTTACACGTGCAGGAGATTTCTTTTATTATAAAGCTTTAACGATTCGAAAAGAATCCGAAAAAGCACTTTCAGAAACTCGTTTAATTGCCCAAAGTACACATTCTAAAAACGATATTAAAATTGGTACATCTTCAATGTTTCCAACTCATTTAATGGCGAATTGGATTCAATCTTTACCACAACACAATGTATCCAACAATGTGAAACTCGTACCAATCTCACCATTTATATCTGAACCTTCTGATCTTTTTAAATTATTTGAAGATGGAACCATTAATTGTTTATGTATTCCAAAGGAAGTTGAAATCGATGATCCGCTTTTAGATTTCTATTATTTAGATGATACAGAAATCTGTTTAGCTGTTCCTATCACTAATCCTATCGCTCAATATAATTCAATTAGTTATCGAGAACTTGAAAATCAAACATTGATTATGATGTATCAAGGATACAATGAAAAATTCGATCAGATACGAAAAGATATTAAAGAATTGCATATTCCATTAACAATCATAGATTCTAATACAGGGTATACTCCTATTTTATTTAATGAATGTGTACAAAATAACTATTTACTTTTAACATATGACAAATGGGCAAATGCGCATCCGAATATGAAAACTGTATATTTTGATAAAAAATATTTTTTAGAATATGGTGTTTTAATTAAAAAAGACATTTAAAAACAGTATGATTTTTGCTTATTTTTACACAAAAGCGAGAAATGTAAAATAGTTTACACATTTTTTACAATTCGATTGTATAGTATTTTACATAAGGAACATACTATTTGGTTGAAGGATGGTGTATTTATGACGATGATATATTGTGTAGAAGATGATAAAAGTATTCGTGAAATTGAAACATATACTTTACAATCTACTGGTTTTGCATCAAAAGGGTTTGAAGATGGTAAAACTTTCTTCACAGAATTAAAAAATGAAAAACCAGATTTAATCTTATTAGATGTGATGTTACCAGATGAAGATGGTATTTCAATCTTAACAAAATTAAAAAAGAATCCAGATACAATGGATATTCCAGTAATTATTGCTTCAGCTAAAGGTGAAGAATATGACAAGATCAAAGGTTTAGATACAGGCGCAGATGATTATCTTGCGAAACCATTTGGAATGATGGAAATGGTTTCTAGAATCAAAGCTGTATTAAGAAGAAGTAAAAAATCTATGAGTAATGCTTTGGCTTCTGGAAATATTGAAATGGATCTAGATTCTCATATTGTAAAGATCAATGGTGAAACAATTGAATTAACATTGAAAGAATATGAACTCCTAAAACTATTTATTTCTCATCCTGGTATTGTTTATACAAGAGAAACATTGTTGAATAAGATTTGGGAAGTTGAATATTATGGTGAAACAAGAACTGTAGACGTTCATATTCGTACATTGCGTGCAAAGCTAAAAGATGAAGGCAAACGCATCAGCACTGTGCGTGGTGTTGGATATCGTTATGAGGCAAATGTATGAAAAAGAAACTATTTAGAAATATATTAGCCTGCATGATCATTACATTAACCATATGCATGGCTTTAATGATATTTGTTTTAAATAAAAACTTTGTCAATATTGAAGTAACACAATTATCCAAGGAAGCAAATCTAGCTTCTGTTGGTGTAGAAACGGATGGACAATCTTATTTAGAATCGATTCATGATTCTGATTATCGAATTACTTGGTTAGATAGTGATGGTAGTGTTTTATATGATACCCAAGTAAATTCTTCTACGATGGAAAATCATTCTTCTAGAGAAGAGTTTAAAAAAGCAATTTCTGATGGTGAAGGTTCTTCTATTCGTTATAGTTCAACAATGTTACAACAAAATATTTACTACGCAATCAAATTAGAAGATGGAACAGTTTTAAGAGTTGCGGAAACATATGATACGGTTTGGCTATTAATGATTCGTTTATTAACTCCAATTCTTTGGATTTATATTCTAGCGATTACAATATCTGGATTATTATCTAATTATCTAGCGAAGAAGATTGCTGAACCAATCAACGCAATTGATTTAGATGCCCCTCTTTCAAATGATACGTATGAAGAAATCCTACCTTTATTAAAACGTGTAGATTCTCAAAATAAACAGATTGAAAAACAATTAGATGACTTACATCAAAAGAAAAAAGAATTCCAAGCTGTTACGAACAGTATTTCAGAAGGCTTAGTTCTATTGAATACAGATCAAGAAATCGTATCTGTCAATCAAGCAGCCTATCAATTATTCCAATGTAATGATCCAAATATAATCATTCAAAATGAAGAGATTCAAGGATTAATTGAAAAAGTCAAAAAAGGAAATGAAGCAGAAACAACGATTCGAAAAGATGAAGCAATCATTCGAATCATCGCAAATCCTATCTATTCACATTCTATTTTTACAGGTATCTCTATATTAGCTTTTGATGTAACAAATACATATGAAGCAGAAAGAACAAGAAAAGAATTCACTGCAAATGTATCTCACGAATTAAAAACACCACTCCAAACAATCATGGGTAGTGCTGAATTACTACAAAATCATTTAGTGAAACAAGAAGATGTGAATTCATTCTATGAAAAGATTCATAAAGAAGCCGCAAGAATGTTAACTTTAATTGATGATATCATTCGTTTATCTCAATTAGATGAAAGTTCTGATGTAGAAGTTAGTACATTACGTTTAAATGATTCTGTTAAAGAAGCAATTATTTCATTAAAAGAAAGTGCTTCTAAAAAGAATATTCAAATTGATACGAAGCTAGAAGATGCATTGGTTTCAGCTAATACACGATTAATTTATGAAATCGTATATAACCTCATCGATAACGCAATTCGCTATTCTAATAATGATACTTCTATTGTTGTATCTACCTATTCAAAAAATCATCTCTCTTATGTTTCAGTACAAGATCATGGAATTGGTATTCCACTTGAAGATCAAAATCGTATCTTTGAAAGATTCTATCGTGTAGATAAATCTCATTCTAGAGCTACTGGTGGTACGGGTTTAGGATTATCTATTGTAAAACACGCAGTTAAAATATCACACGGAACAATTCATTTAGAAAGTGAATTAGGTAAAGGAAGTACATTTACAGTTAGCTTTCCTAAGGCATAGAAGCCAATCATTTGATTGGCTTTTCTATTAGTTCAAATTTGAATTATTTTATTCATAAAAATACACAATCCTATCTCCATTCTTATATCTAGAAGTCATATATAGTTTCATTTCTTGACTTCATTTTAATTGATAGGTTCAAAAAGAAAATAATTTAGTGATAAAGTGCAAATATTTTGTGATTAATGACCTACCATAAACCATTATCACCATAGTAATCTAATCTACTTTTTGCATCTTCATATGCGTGATAAATAGAATCTAGATCATCATAAGATACCGTAAACGCATTACCTAATAATTCATAATGGCCATTTTGAATCAATGCTCCACCATCTTTCCCAAATACTAGAACAGCCTTTCCTCTTTGTTCAATATTTCGAATTAATCTAGCTAAATGTGCAGCATCTTCAATATAATCAGGCATCAAAGCAAATCCTTGTAATAAACCTAATCCTTCTAATTCTTCCTCTTCCCATTGATATTTACTATCATAATGATGCATGATCAAATTACTACCAGCGTGGTTACTCATGATGATTCCATCATATCTTAAAAACAAGTCTTTTAATTCAAGATCCTGCATGCACATCATCATATGTTCTGCATCATCTCCATATAAGTAAACAACATCGGATTGTTTTAATAATGTTTGAAATGTTTCTTTGGAATCTTTGTATGGTTGAAAAAAAGTAATATTCTTTTCTGGGATTAAATAATTACGAAATGAAGAAATGATTTCGTTATATTTCTTTCCACCTTTTTGATATTGATGTTCCCATTCTTCTTCATCACTACTCCAACCTTCACTATGAATCAAAGGTAACACTAAAACTTTAGAATCTTTTTTGAGATATGGACTCAAAGATGCATATGCCCATGATGCATCAAACTTTGTATCATTCAATAAAATATTAATCATACGTGTTATTATAATCATTTTCGATTAGAATAGAAGTACTAAGGAGATCATTTATGAAAAGATATCATGTCATTGTAGAAGGAAGAGTACAAGGTGTTGGTTTTAGAGGTTTTTGTATGTTACAGGCACAATCTAGAGGATTAACAGGTAGTGTCAAAAATCTAAGTAATGGAATGGTTGAAATCTTTGTACAAGGAGAACAAAATCAAATTGATGATTTTTTGAAAAGAGTACAAGAAGGTGATCGTTTTATTGTAGTTGAAGATATGTCTATCAAAGAATGTAATGTTGTAGAAGGTGAAAAAAGATTCGCTTACGGTTACTGATTGTACTTCTATCGCAAAAGTAGCTATGATTAAAAATAATTCTTACAAGTATCTTATTTATTTCTATAATGATACATGACAATTCCACCAGCTACCGCAACGTTTAATGATTCAAATCCATGCATTTCAATGCGTAGTCTTTCATTTGCCTGTAGTTGTAATTGTTTTGATACACCTTGTCCTTCATTTCCAAAGATAAATCCCATATGTTCTGTTTCTTGAATTTCTGACATTGTTTTAGATTCTTCTAAAGAAGTCGCAATGATTTGAAAACCATTTTGTTGAAGTTCAGTAACGATATCTTTTAGTTTTGCTCGAAGCACTGGAATATGAAATAAAGCACCTTGTGTAGAACGAATCACTTTGTCATTATAAAGATCACATGCATCTTCACTTAAATACACTGCATCAAAACTAAAGGAAATTGCGGTACGAATCAATGTTCCTAAGTTTCCTGGATCTTGTACACCATCTAACAAAATAACACGATTCATTTTTGTTGGTAATTGACCTAATTTATGACAGACCGCAATATAATGGACTGCAGAAACATTTTCAGAAAGTTTCTTCATGATTTCAGGTGTTACTTGTACAACATGATCAAAATCAAATGGAGATTGAATATCAGTAATAATGGTTTCTACAACATTTGCCTTTAATGCTTCTTGGATTAAATGTTCTCCTTCAATTAAGAATAATCCAAGTTGATCTCTTTCTTTCTTTTTATGTAAAGATGTCCATTTTTTTATTTTTGCGTTTTGTAATGAAGTGATTTTTTCCATGGAACTATTTTATTACAAAATAAAGGATTCTGCACTAACAGAATCCCTTCTAGTTAAATATCTTTCTTTCCATTTTTAACGAAATCTAACAATGCTGCGGCACCTTCATCAATACCGTGATCTCCTTTATTAGGAAGACCTAAACATGTATAAACTTCACCAACTGGAATATTTTGTTCAAACAGTGCATCAAACATCTGATCAATCAACACTTGGCATTCTTCTTGTCTTTGCATTGGACCAAATGGGTTTGCAAAGAATGTTGTAGATAGACCAGATTCTTGTGTTGTACCTAAGGCAAATCTCTTACCTTCTACAAATACTGGTTCTGCTTCTTCTCTACTCTTAAAGAAATGCATGCCACGTTTATCTGTATAGTTGTTTGCGTATAAGAAGATATCAACTTGATGTGGTGTTGTTACTACAGAATGTGGTGCTGCCGGAATTACAACACGTGCATTGCTCTTTTCAGGGTTAAAGAAAATAGAACGATCCATATCTTTATAAGCTGTACCTTTATCTAGATCATCCAAACGAACAAACGCACCAATTTCTGTACCTTGTCCACGAATCTGTCCATTCTCATCTAAATGCAATGTACCCATATCATCAAATACTGTTTCTTGATGATCAATCATATCAGAAGCTAATGTAGATAATGCTTCTAGTGTTTCAGACTTACCTGCACCAGAATCTCCCATGAACATCAAACCCTTCTTTGTTCCATCCTTGAGATAAATATTTACCATTGCACCATGGATTGGTAACCAACCCTTCTTCATCATCGCAAGATTATGCAATGTTAATACAGATTTCTTTGTATAACCAAAGTAATCAATTTCAGGAGCTGCGGAATTCTTTCCAATCCAAATATCATTCACATCATCATGATAGAATGTTGTATCTTTCTTTCCATCAGGATTACCAAATAACATGATAGCATCTGGTTTTCTACCTAATGCTTGTTCCTTGCTTGCAAGTTCAAACAAGTTTGCCATAGATACACAAGAAGAAATATAGTTTCTATGGAAGTAACAATAAATCAACATTGTTCCAACCATTGCTGGATAACAAATCCATTCTTGATCTCCAGGAATAAAATCTTCCATTGGATTATTTGGAGCATCTGTAAATTTATTTGTTCTCTTATTAAACTTAGGATGCAAAATAAGTGGTGTTCTCAAACTAATTTTAGCTACAAAAGGAATGTTATTTAACTTTTCATAACCTTCTGGTAGTTCAGGTTTATAGTAGCTTAATAGTAATGCTGCATTTGTACCTGCTTGTAATTGACGATAAACTCTATTTTCACCTTGAATTCTTTCTTGTAAGTTACGATATAATGTACGAATTCTTCCATTCATTTTAGCGTCAGCACTCAAGAAAGATTGATCAGAGAAACCAGATTCATTAATTGTGTAAAGTACAGAATATCTTTGTAAACTTCTCCAATAATTGTATCCTTGTTCAATAATATCCTCAAAAATCGCAGGAAACTTAATATAGTCATCTTTGATTTCTGAAGGTGCTTCTACTAATAAAGCAGATAATACAAACTTAATTTCTTTTTTTACACGAGAGTGATTTTTTAAACCATCTTTTGTTAAATAGGTATACAAATCATGATGACTTTTATCTAGATGTTCTAAGAAATGATCTAGAAAAGTATCAAATACGTCTGTACCAATAATACCATGTTTACTTACTACATATTGTTTTGAGTAATTTAGGATGACTGTGTCATCATGGAAATAAAATGATTCTTTCATACGCCCTCCATTAACATTCCGAATTAATATTATCAGTTATCGAAAACTAATCAAGCATAAAAAGCATTTTATAATCGCTTACATTTCAAAAAATAATAAAACTCAAAATGAAAATTTTTCATTTTGAGTTGTTTTTCGTTGGAGTACAACTGTTTCTCTGACGTAATACTTCAAAAGCTAATACTGCACTAGCTCCTGCTGCGTTTAAAGCCATATGAAAATCATTGGCATACGGAATATAAATATTTTGATCCATCTGTTCTAAAACAGATTTTGATAAACCTCGCATTTCTCCACCAATCGCTAAAAGAAGTGGTTGGCTAAAATCTGCTTCATAACAAGTGATTGCCTCTTTTCTCATTGCAGCATAACACTTTATACCTTTTTGTTTTACTTGCTTGATCAAACTAGGAATATCATCACTTGTCACAACATTCAAATATTCAGACGCTCCAGCAGAAGATTTGATAATCGTACTTTCCACTTGTGACCAATCTCTTTTTCGAATGATCAAACCTGTACAACCTGCACTATATAATGTACGCATCACATATCCTAAATTGAATGGATCTTCTACCCCTTCTAATACACATAAGAAAGTAGAATCCGTATAACAAGCATCCATTGTTTGATACGTTCTAGCTTCACAATCCGCAATCAAGCCACCATGTGTTTTTCCAGAAGCCAAAGAATCAATTTTTTCTCTAGGACACTTTTGAATTGGAATCTGACGATCATCCGCACGATGTAAGATCCACATAGTATCTTTATCATGTTTCTTTTCATCTACATAAACACAATTGATCCTTCTTTGATTTCCTAGAATGGCTGCTTTGACACTCACATTTCCTTCAATGATCATCGTGCCCTCCGAAGAATATCGTTTTTATTTACAACAAATGGAATTTGAATCGTTACTTTTGTCATTGGTTGGTTAGCAACTTCAATGATTTCATTCCTTGCATTTCTAATTTCATTCACAACAAATGATTGTACAAGTTTACCAGGTGCTAATACTTCTAATGTTTCACCACTTAAAAACTTATTTCTTGTTTCAATCACAACTTCTTCATCATGCACTTCAACAACTGTCCCTAAGAAATCATGATTGACATCCGCATTACTTGTTTCATGATAAATCAAAGAGTCATCACCTGCATTTCCAGCATAAAAACCAGAACATGTTTCTCTATTTTCACCATAAAGAATTTGTTTTTTATGATAATTCAAACGTTCTTCAGATAATGGGGCTTGATTTTCATAAATTTCATCAATCAAATGACGATATCCAGAAACGATTGTTGCGACATAATACTCTGTTTTCATTCTACCTTCAATTTTCAAAGAAGATACACCTGCATTCATCAAATCATAAATATAATCTGCAGTAAACAAATCTTTAGAACCCATTGTAAATAATTGTTGTTCACTTAAATCTTTCTCACCATCAAATAAATGATATGCCCATCTACAAGATTGTGCACAACCACCACGATTTGCATCACGTAATGTCATTCGATTACTCAATGTACATCTACCAGAATAATTTACACACATACCACCATGAATAAATGCCTCTGTTTCAACTGGACATTTTTCACTGATTGCATAAATATCATCCATTGAACACTCTCTTGCCAGCACCGCTCTATCAATTCCAAATTCCTCCTGCATGAATTTTGCAGTTTCTACATTTGTAATAGACATTTGTGTGGAACAATGTACTTCTAGCTTTGGCGCAACTTTACGTGCTAATTTCATGATTGCTGGTGAAGCAACGATAATAGCAGTTACTCCAAACATTTCTAATTGTTTTAAATATTCTTCTAAACCTTCTAGATCTTCATTATGTGGAATGATATTACATGTCACATGAATTCTAGAACCATGTTCTTTGGCAAATGTACAAGCCTCTTGAATATCTTCCAATGTAAAATTAGAAGCACGTGAACGCAATGAAAAATATTGTCCACCTAAATACACTGCATCTGCACCATATAAGATAGCAGTTTTTGCACGTTTTAAATCTCCTGCAGGAGCTAATAATTCAGGTTTATTAAATCGATTACTTAACTGTCTTTTGTCCATAATAACCATCCGATAAATGTAAATCTTTGTATTTTTCTTTATAAGCATTGATTGATTTCAATGCTTCATTACCATCTAAAATATTTCGATAGATTGAAATTGTATCTAATATCATTTCATCTGTCATAAATACAGTATCAATCTCAAAATACTTCACGCCTGCATTCATAAAATTTTCCATTTCTTTAAAAGATTCTTGTATATAATCTGTATAAATCATCATACTATATGCATTCTCATATGCTGGCATATGATCTTCTCTTTGTTTTTCTTTTAAAGCCAATGTTTTACTAGAAACATCAAATTCTTGATTTGATACATGTTTGTATGCACTTAGTAGTTTTCTTTTAGATACAGACATCAATGTAGAACCATGAATGATGACTGTTGTATCTTTTGTTTCTTTTGCGATTTCAATAACTTCATCTTTTGTTAACAAGCAAGGAATCACAACAGACTGTAATCCTTCTTGCATCCAAAAAATTGCATCTTCATTACAAGTCATCAACGTTTCTGGTCGATAAATCAAATATGATTCTAATTGATTCTTTTTTGCGTATCTTAATAGACCAGGATCCGCAAACATCAATCCATCTACACCATTTTCTAAAATCCTTTGCATCGTTTGTTGTGCTTCATAAATATCTGCTTCACTATACAAACGATTCATTAACACTGTGACTTTCACATTCTGTTGATGGCAAATGTCTTTGATTTCATCAATTTCTTCTTCATCCCATTCTTTCAAAGCAGAAAATGTATTTCCTTTCAACGCTAAAATTACTTCATTCACTCCACTTTGAATATAGTTTTCTAATAAACTTTTATTTTCTAATGTTGTACTTAATATTTTCATCTTGAATATTCTATCATGAAATGATACTCTTTTTGCGATAGATGGCGTTAAGTGCTATAAGATTGGGATTCTTATAGACGAAAAGCAAGATGCTTGCGGTCATCCACTCATATACCCATGACGAGAAATCAACATCTTCAACTTTCTCGAAATGGAGAGAAAGGAAGGTGTTTTTATTTATGTTTTTGAAAAGTTATTGGAAGTCTTCTGCAGACAATTTAAAGAATGTACGTATGTTAGCGTTCATTGCGTTGATGATTGCCTTAAAGATCGTCATTGGATTTATTCGGATTCCAGTTGGAGAGAATCTAAGAATTACATTAACATATATTGTTGTAGCGATAGAAGGTATGGTCGTAGGACCTGTAGCGGGTATGACATCTGCATTTATTACAGATAATCTAAGTTTTATCTTATTTCCAGATGGTGCTTATTTTCCAGGCTATACACTAACTGCGATGCTAGGATCTTTATTTTATTCCATTTTCCTATACAAAAAGAAACCAACTTGGTCACGTATTACATTGGCGAAAATTTGTAATAACTACCTCGTAAATGTATTATTAGGTTCTTTGTGGAGTTCAATGTTATATGGAAAAGCATATCTTGTTTACGCAACAACAAGTTTGATTAAAAATACAGTATTATTACCAATTGAAATCATTTTATTGATGATTTCAATCAAATTTATATTACCAATTCTCAAAAATAAAAATCTCGTGAATATATCACAAGATCAAATTTGAATTGCTTGTACCGCAACACAACCAGGACCACCCTGGGTAATAAAGGATGGAGATAGAGGATAAATGTGCACTGTAGCACCGATAAATTCTGACTCTATCTTTTTTTTCATTTTCAACGCAAGCGTTTCATTATCTGCATGTGAAATGTAAAATGTATAACTTTCATTCACACCTTCACGTTTCATTTCCTCTGTAATCGTATGTCCAACTTTAATGGAAGTTCTACAAACCGAAAACTTATCTAAACCTTTTCCATCTACACCCTTTTTCATCACTGCCATCAGTTTTAATAAACCGCCTAAAACACCAGACATACCATTTAATCTTCCACCTCTTACTAAATATTCAAAATCAATCGGAATCAAAAATGAAATTTCTTTTCTTTTAACGTGTTCAATATATTCTGTAATTTCTGTAGCACTCTTACCTTCAACACTCATTTCTAATGCCTTATCCACAAGTGCACGATGTGGTCCACACAAAGTAAAAGAATCAATGACTGTTACTCTTTCAGGATGATTACAAGCATTCTTCGCAAGCAATGCCGTTTGATAAGTTCCACTTAAACCAGAAGCCATTGTAATATCAATAACATCTTCATTTTCACTGTATTTATTATATAAATCAATTTTTTCACCTAAGGAAGGTTGTGATGTTCTTGGTACTTTGTGTTCTGAAATCATTTGTAATAATTGTTCTGATGTAATTTCTTCAAAATCTTTATAAGAGTAATCATCAATTGTAATATTTAATGGAACAATGGATAAACCAATTTCTTCTCCTTGTTTCATTGAATATAAAGTAGATGAATCCGCAATAATGTGTGTCATATTTTGTCCTCTTTTCAAAACAAGAATAAATTATCTAGATATATTTGTCAATATATCTAGTATTCATTTCTAGATTGAAAAAGAATGATTTTTAGATTAATATTGATGCATGAAAAAATTTGAGTTTACAAAATGGGATGGATTACCACCAATTGATCTATACATGGATCAAGTCATAACTTATTTAAATGATCAATTATCTTGTATCTTTTTTCATGATGAAAAATTCATTACAAACTCAATGATCAATAATTATGTAAAAACTGGTATTGTAAAACCACCTGTAAAAAAACATTATACAAAACAACATATTGCTTATTTCATTGTTGTGACAATATTAAAAAAATGTTATTCCATGTCAGAAATATCACAACTCATCCAAATACAAACAAACATGGAAAACAGTACCATTGAACAAGCTTATGATTTATTCATCTCCTGTTTTGAAGATTCTTTGAATGATGTATTTAACATTGAAAAACAATCTACTTTTCAATCAAAAAATGAACAACAAAAGCTTATGCATCATGTTGTTCAATGTATCATTAATAAAATCTATTCAGAATATTCGTTAAAATAAAAAAAGAGTTTTTGCGGCTACGCATCACTCTTATTTTTTAAATATTTCTCTTTTTTCTAATGCTTTAACTAGAACATAGCCTAGTATTACCGCAATCACTTCACCTAGAGCTACCCAGCCACCATTGATTAGTGTTCCAAGTAAGAATTGATCTGGCATAAATAAATAAGCCAATTCAGCTCCAACAAAGAAGAAGTTCCAAACAACTGGCATCAGCATCGCAAATAGTGGAAGCTTACCAACTTTGATATCTTTCAATTTCCATGTACAATATGCAGCCAAGAAAGTTGCAAGTGTTCCAACGATGGCATCAATATATCCTGTTGCGTTTACACCTGTCATAGCACCAATCAAGTTACTTAGAAAGCAACCTAACGTTACACCATAAATACTTGGTGAGTAAATCAATGGCAACATTGTTAATGCTTCTGAAATTCGAACTTGTAAGCTACCATAAGAAATTGGAGCGAGTACAAGTGTTAATACAGTATAAACTGCCGCAATCATTGCCACCTTCGTGAATGTTTTTGTGTTCATTAAATTTATATCTCCTTATTTTAGTTAACGAGAGGTAGCCGCTACTCTCGGTCGCTTTTAAAACGACAGTATTTATTTTACAAATATGAAAATATTTTTCAATATGAAATTTCTAATTTTCTATTTTCTTTTGAGCAATTTCAGCAATTTCAGAAAATACAGCAACAATATTCTTTGATTTCTCTTCTCCTAATTCTTCACAGATTGAATTAATGATTTGCAGAATCTTATCATGTTGTTTCTTATAGATTTCTTTAATTTCTTCATTTAAAACAATAAAGATTTTTCTTTTATCTTCTGGATTTTGTTTTCTATGAATATAGTTTTTATTTTCCATGTTTGTAAGCGTACGATTCATCTGTGACTTTTTCATATGCATCCAGTTACAAAGCTGAGAAGCAATCACAGGTTCATCTCTATGTTCATATAACAATCTACAGATCATAGCTTCATTAAATGGCAATGTTTCTGTTAATTTATCATTGTTAATAATTGTTGTCATTTGTAACCAAGCTGTTAATATTTGTTCACTCATATTTTCTGACATAATTTTTTCCTCCCTATCAAAAAAAGGCTTTTTGCCTTTTTATTTTAAACCCTTTGGTGCGATATAGGTATCAAATAAATAATGACCTACACCACCTTCTTCACAATCATAATCGGTAATTGCGTTAGCGTGTTTCTTAGTTTGATCAGAACCATCTTTTAAACACACGCCCCATCCTGCATCATCTAACATGGTATTATCATTTTCATTATCCCCAAAGGCAATCACATCTTTCATATCAATATCATTCCATTGTGCATACTTTTGTAAACCAGAGCCTTTATCAATGCCTGCATGCATGATTTCTAATGTTCCAGGGAATGTACTAATGATTTGATAGCCATTATGATAACGTTCTAAGAAATAATCTCTTATTTCTTGATCATGATCTGCATCACTTCTAAATAAGAATTTGAATGTTGGCTTTTCACAAAGCTTATCAATATTTCCTGTACAATCCACAAAATCAAATCCATGACGTTTAGCAGATGCTAATAATTCACCTTGAATATTGATTGCATTGTGATTTTCGTTCCCTTCACAATTGACAGAAATCGTATATTTATCAATGAGCGGTTCCATATAATGTAGAATATCAGACATTTCTTGTGTACTTAACATATCTGTTTCCCAATACTTATCACCATTCAAATGATCTAATACCATTCCACCATTCATTCCTACAACAAAATCAAATTCAAACGATAATCCCCAATTCTTTCCCATCTTTTTCAGGGCGTCATTGATTTCTCTACCTGTACCAAGTCCAATCTTCACACCATTTCGATGTAAGATTTCAAATGCATCCATTGTTATTTGTGGTAATGCATTTCCTTTACTGGTAAGTGTCATATCAATATCTGCCGCAATAATCTTCATAGTATCAATCATAATTTCCACCTCTAAATATCTATCTTTATTTTACTCGAAAAATACCGAAATATTTTTTCATTTTACAAGATATTTTATCGCTTTTTCTAGGCCATCATGGTCAATATCATCCGAAACAAATTCCGCTTTTTCTTTTAATTGTTTTGTTGCATTACCCATCGCTACACAATGTGTACATGCATCAAACATCGATAAATCATTATCTGCATCCCCTACGCACCCTGCTTCTTCTTTCGGAATATTAAAATATCGCAATACATCTTCTATACCTATTTTCTTACCACAAGATTCATGAAAACAATCTACCGCATATTCATTCCATCTTACACAAGTTGTATGATGCATCTGCTTTTGAATACCATTAAAAATCTCTTCTTTTATCCAAGGGATGATTATATACACATCGTGATGTAGAATTCTTTCTAATGGTTGAATTGGATCTTGTTTGGAATGAATCTTTTCTAAACTCCTTTTTACACAGTCATCATGTTGATTCATATACATCATTTCTTTTTCTAAAAATTGTACAGGAAAAGGTTCTTTCATCAATGCATCATATAAAACAAGCATATCCTTTGAATCAATTGGATAATGCGAAATACATGTATCATCGCACAAATAATTATACGCACCATTCATTGTGATCCATCCGTCAACTTGCAATTCATTTAATGGTAATTTTTCTAATTCTAATGTATGCCTACCTGTGCATCCAAACACAAAGATTCCCTTCTGTCTAACTTCATGAATGGCTTGCAAAGCAGAAGCAGGAACACAATTAGACATATGTGATAATACCGTTCCATCAATATCTAAAAATAATATTTCCATAACTTTAGTATACCAAAAAATTTTCTATCAAATTAACTTTACTTCTCCAAAATAAAGACTACCATGTAATCGAGGTAATAATTATGGAATTTGAACAAAATAAAAATGCACTCATTTATCGTAATATGGGTGAAACACTACAAATTGAACCATGGGGAAAAGATTCCTTTCGCATTCGTGCAACAAGATATCCTTCATTTTCAAATCAAGATTGGGCATTAACAGAAGAAATAGAATCTATTCCAACAGACATTTCGATTCATGAAAAAGAAGCAGAAATTCAAAATGGAAAGATTCGTGCAACAGTAAACTTCATGGGAGTCATTTCTTTCTACAAAGATAATGATTTAGTTTTAAGAGAGTATTTTAGAAATTATGATGGAACGATATCAAAGGAAAGTAGATGTTTAAAATATATCAATCGTGATTACCATGGATTAAAAGGTGGCGATTTCAGAATCGTTCAAACGTTCGAAAGTAACGATGATGAAAAATTATTTGGATTTGGACAATATCAACAATCTCACACCAATTTAAAAGGCTGTGTTTTAGATTTAGAACAAAGAAACTCACAAGTTTCTGTACCTTTTGGTATTTCTTCATTAGGATATGGCTTTTTATGGAATAATCCTGCTATTGGAAAAGTATCTTTCGGTATGAATAAAACAGAATGGATTGCGGAAGCAAGTAAAGAAATCGATTATTGGATTACAGTTGCTGATACACCAAAACAGATTTTAGCGAATTACACTTCTGTAACTGGACACGCTCCTGACTATCCAGATGACCTACTAGGATTATGGCAATGTAAATTACGTTATCGTACACAAGAAGAAGTATTAAAAGTCGCACATGAATGTAAAGAAAAGAACGTACCAATTGATATGATTGTGATTGATTTCTTCCATTGGACATATCAAGGGGATTGGAAGTTTGATCCAAAATATTGGCCTGATCCAAAAGGAATGATTGATGAACTACATTCTATGGGCATCAAAGTTGTTGTATCTGTATGGCCATCTGTTGATAAAAGAAGCGAAAACTTTACACCAATGTGGGATAAAGGCATGTTAATTCGTACAGAACGTGGTGTCGCACAAACATATGAATATCAAGGAGATTGCGTAGAAATTGACGCTACGAATCCTGCAACTAGAGATTATGTATGGAATGTATGTAAGAAGAATTATTTTGATTTAGGCATTGATGGATTTTGGTTAGATAATGGTGAACCAGATTTTACTGTTTATGATTTTGATAATATGCGTTACTATATTGGACCAGCATTAGAAACTTCTAATATTTGGCCACAATATTATTCTAGAATTTTCTATGAAAACCAGAAGAAACTCGGAAAGAATGATATCGTATCTTTATTAAGATCTTGTTGGGCAGGATCTCAAAAATATGGAAATGTCGTTTGGAGTGGTGATGTTCCTTCCACATTTGAATCTTTAAGAGATCAATTACAATGCGGTATCAACATGGGCATTGCTGGCATTCCTTGGTGGACAAGTGATATTGGCGGATTTATGACTGACGATTGGCAAGATTCTTCTTTCCAACAATTATTGGTTCGTTGGTATGAATTCGCAACATTCACTGCAGTATTGAGAATGCATGGAGATCGTGGACCAAATGATGATATCCAACCACTAGACGATAGAGATTGGGGTGGTGGATATTTATATACAGGACATGATAATGAATTATGGTCATATGGCGAAGAAAATGAAAAGATCTTTAGAAAATATCTAAAGATCCGTCATGAATTAAAACCATACTTGAAGAAGTTATTCCATGAAGCAAGTGAAAATGGATCTCCTATTTTAAGAAGTATGTTTTATGAATATCCAAACGATCTAAAATGTTGGAATATTTATGATCAATATATGTTTGGGGATGAATATCTCATCGCTCCAATCTTATATGAAAATCAATTTGAAAGAGAAGTTTATTTACCAGAAGGGAAATGGATTGATACAAGAGATCAAAAAGAATATGACGGAAATCAAACAATTCTATCTTCTGCACCAATTGATTCTATTCCAGTATTCAAAAAGCACATCGATTGATGTGCTTTTTTGATACCTTAGATATTTAATAAATCGGAATATACAGCTAATGCACCATCTGTTTCATGTGCTAATACTTTCTTAGCTAATACTTTACCTAATTGAACACCTTCTTGGTCAAAGCTATTCACATTCCATGCGAAACCTTGGAACATAACTTTGTTTTCAAAATGTGCTAATAAAGAACCTAAGCTCTTTGGTGTTAATTGATCACCAATAATGATTGAAGAAGGTCTTCCACCATCAAATTTCTTGTTTAAATTTTCATCATCTTTACCACAGGCAAATGCAACGATTTGTGCTGCAACATTGGCACATAACTTTTGTTGAGAAGTAGATCCTTCAATGACTACATCAGTACCAATTTGTGAATTTCTATATCCAATAAATTGTAAAGGAATGATAGTCTTTCCTTGATGTAATAATTGATAGAAAGAATGTTGTCCATTTGTACCAGGTTCACCAAAGATAATTGGTCCTGTAGGATAATCTACTGGTTCTCCAAAACGGTTAACAGATTTACCATTGGATTCCATATCTAATTGTTGTAAATGCGCTGGGAAACGAGATAATGCTTGAGAATAAGGTAATACAGCTGTATTTTCATATCCTAAAACATTTCTTTCATATACACCAATCAATGCATCTAACATTGCTGCATTTTTCATCACATCTTTTTCCGTTGCGAGCTTATCTGCATCTGCAGCACCATCTAAGAAATCAGCAAATACTTCTGGTCCAAAAGCAAGAGATAACACTGCACATCCAACAGCAGATGAAGAAGAATAACGTCCACCAATATAGTTATCCATGTAGAAAGCATCTAAATAACCTTCATTTTTCGCTAAAGGTGAAGTTTCAGATGTTACAGCAACCATATGGTTTGCTGGGTTTAGTCCAGCTTTTACTAATGCATCCTTTACAAATGCTTCATTTGTGAGTGTTTCTAATGTTGTTCCTGATTTAGAAACCAATACAAATAAAGAATGTGCTACATCAATGCCATTTAATACTGCAGCAGCATCATCTGGATCTACATTAGAAATAAATTTTGCTTCCATCTTTAAAGTATTGTTTTTTCTTGCCCAATTTTCTAATGCGATATAAATTGCACGAGGACCTAGATCAGATCCACCAATACCAATCTGAACAACTGTAGTAAACTTTTCACCAGCAGCGTTTGTAACTTCACCATTGTGAACTTTTTTTGCGAATTCAGCAATTCTAGTTTGTTGTTTTACATAGAATTCTCTTTTATTCACACCATCAGCGATTACGTCATTACCAAGTTGTCCTCTGCATAGTTGATGTAATACAAGTCTCTTTTCACCTGTATTTACCATTTCACCATTGTAAAGAGCTTCAAACTTTTCACTTAATTGAGCTTCTTCTGCTAATTTTTTAATTGCTGATAAAACTTTATCATCAACTGCTTTAGCAGCGTAATTATAAGTAAGACCTTCTGCCATATCTACAGAATAGTTCTTCACTCTTTCTGCACCATTGCTTCCACTCATTACTTCTTGTAGATTTACTTTTTCACAAGCTTCTAATTCTTTATATGAATCGAGCTCATCAAGGTTTTTCCATTCAACCATCGAATATCTTCCTCCTAATATCTAACTACAATTTTAGTATTATCATGAATTTTTTCCAAGTAATATTTCTTCAAATGAAAAAGAGATAAGACTTTCATCCTATCTCTTTATGATTATTTACTTGAAAGATAATCTGCTACATACTTACCAGATGTCAAAGCCCAACCATTGTTAGCACCAGATGGAGAGTCA
This sequence comes from Bifidobacteriaceae bacterium, assembly GCA_963661415.1. GTDB lineage: Bacteria > Bacillota_I > Bacilli_A > Erysipelotrichales > Erysipelotrichaceae > Bulleidia. Next base: position 35,154 of record CAVLCI010000009.1, read on the forward strand.
TCACCCATTTGACCACCAATGATTTCACCAGCAGCGTACAAACCTTCAATTGCTTTACCATTTGTATCAACAACTTGTAAGTTACCATCAACATCTAAGCCACCCATTGTTGTAGCGTAACGTGCTTTTTGTTCAACGATATAAACTGCACCATCTTCAAAAGAGGCTGTTAAATAATCTTTTGCACGTCCAAAGTCTTTATCTTCTCCAGCTTCAACATAGCTATTGAATGTTTCAATTGTCTTTGTTAACGCATCACCATCAATTCCTGCAGCTTCAGCTGCTTCTTTTGCGTTAGAACCTGTTGTAAAGATAGGTTCACTAGAACCATTATTAGTAACATAAGAATCAATTGTTTCTTCTGTTAGACCAGCAGCAGTTAACTTTGTCTTCCATTCATTGAATGTTGTTTCATCCATGACTAGATATAAAGTTTCATTTGTTTGTTCTTGTAACTTTTCAAGAATTTCATGATTACTAGCCTTTTCATTAACAACTCTTTCACCCTTGTCATTTACAAGAATTGCTGCTTTAGAGAAAGCTGTAATATTACCAGCAATTGTACTCTTTGCGTGTTTTGTACTTGTTTCAACACCATTTGGATATTCTTTGATATATTCCATATGTGTTGTACCTGCTTTAGCTTGTTCTGTAGCCATAATGAGACCTTCACCATTGGAAGAATCTAAACCATAGAATAGACCTTCTTGTGCACTTGCAGGTAAAAGATCATTGTTATTACCATAACCACCACTCGCTAAAATAACACTATCGGCAGTTAACGTATATTCTTTACCCTTAGCAGTCTTAGCTTTTACGCCTGTAACTTTACTACCATCCATGATCAATTCCTTCGCTGTTGTATTTAGTAATACATTTGCTCCAGATTCTTCTACCTTACTAGCTAAGATCTTAGCAGCACCAGCACCACCATCTACATAAGCTAATTCTCTGTCAATGGAATATTCTGCAAGTTTATGCAAGCCACCTTCCATGTTATATTCAACACCAACTGTATCTGTTAACCAGTTTGTTGTCTCACCAACATTTTCAGCATAAATTCCTAATAATTCAGTGTCATTTAAATTGTCACCATTTTTCAAGAAATCTTCTTCCATTGATTCTGCAGAGTCATTTGTTACGCCAGCTTCTTCTTGTACCTTAGAACCTTGTACGACTTGGTTACCACCAGATACACGAATTGTTCCACCTAAAGAAGAAGTCTTTTCTACTAAGATTACAGATTTACCTTGTTCTTGAAGACGAATTGTTGCAGACATACCTGCAGCTCCACCACCAACAACAATAACATCTGCACTTAATTCTTCAGATTGTCCTTCTTCATCATTTGGTACCTTTGCGTTAAATGCATCAGGATTTCCTCCAGCTTGTTCAATGCAATCTTTTACAGCAGTACGAATCGCAACTGTTGTGTAAGTAGCACCAGAAACAATATCTGTAGACAATGTTTGGTAATCTACGATTTGAGCAGGAACTGTTTCAATTGCAGGATCTGCAAGTCCAGCTGTTTCATTATTTTCACCAACTTCTACTTTTTCGATTTTGTCTTCGCTGACTGTTACAGATACTGTTACAGAACCATTGTGACCTTCAGCTTTGGCAGTATAAGTGCCAGGCGTCATCTTTGTACTAGTTGTAGAACTTGCTGTAGAGGATGTTTGTGTTGTTGAACATCCAGCTAAAACAGCACTCGCAACTAAAAAAGATACTGTCTTTTTAAATTTCATTATTTTTCCCTCCAAAATATATTCATTATTATACAAAAAAAAATAATGAATAAAAAGGTTGCAATTGTAAAAATGACATGTTATATTATTTGGGCGCTGACAAAGCAGTAAGCAAAAGGATGCGCTTGGCAGAATATTTTGAGGAAATACTCAAGAGGCCGAAGAGGTGCCCCTGCTAAGGGCATAGGTCGGGCAACCGGCGCGAGGGTTCAAATCCCTCTTTCCTCGCCATACATGGTTCTGTGGAGTAGTGGTTTATCTCGTCTCCCTGTCACGGAGAAGATCGCGAG
>CAVLCI010000010.1:0-34404 GCA_963661415.1 Bifidobacteriaceae bacterium
TAACATAATAAAACTCATGATTTCACTCATTGTCATAAGCATATTCCTACAGGGAGGAATAAAAGAAGTATTCCTCACCTGCTTGTCCTTTCTATGAAACTTCAACATTTGAGGAATCAACCGCTTACCGTAGAGGTAGCTCCAATACTATATTCACAATTTTTTAAAGAAATCCTAAAAATAAGTGAATTATTTTTCGATTTTGATATAAATTCACAAAACTAGACACAATGTCTGATATAATGAGTTCATGAAAAAGAAATTAATGAAAATGATACTTGCGGCTTCTTCCGCAATTCTATATATCAATCCGGTTGTTTTAATCGCAGAAAGTAATCCTTGTGATTCAGATCCTTATAGTGATGCATGTAAAACTTATTCTGAAAATCAAAAACAAAAAGTACAAGAAAGTTCAGAAAAAGCAGCACAGGCAAAAGCAGATGCGGAAGCACAATTGGAAGAAATCAAAGCGAGAAGAGCTGAGATTGCGGCAGATATTGTTGCGTATAGAGAAGAAATTGCTGGATATCAAGCAGAAATTGATGCATTAAATACAACTATCTCTGAATTAGAAAGTAAGATTTCTAGTAAGCAAGCTGAAATTAATGATACACAAGCAAAAGCAGATGCCAAACAAGTAGAGATTGATGAAACACAAACTCAAATTTCTGAAATTGGAACGAAAGTGAAAAATAGAATGGCTTCTTCTCAATCAGGTATGAGAATCAATAAAACATTCTCTATCTTAATGGGAGCATCTACATTTACGGAATTCTTACGTATCGCAAATGGTTTGAGTGATATCAATGCATATGATAACGAAACGACTTCTCAACTTGTAACGTTATCTTCACAATTGAAAAAAGATAAAGAAGAATTAGATACTTTAAGTGCTTCTTTACAAATTCAAAAAGAAGAATTGGATGCAAGCCAACAAGAACAAGAATCTCAAAAAGCAGTATTGGAAATTAAACAACAACAAATTGAAGTATTTGAAGATGCTGCAGAAGATTCTGCTGCAGAATTAGAAGCACAAGGAGAAAAGATTTCTTCTACAGTTAGTACATTACAAGCAACAATTAGTGCGAATTCATCAAAAATGGATGAATTACAAGCTGCGATTGATAAAGCAAATTCACCTAGACCAGATACGACTACAGATGATAGTACAGATGGTGGTGATTCAAGTAATACGGATAATAATAGTAGCAGTGATAGTAACACAAGCTCATTTGGACAATCTGGTTGGACAAATCCAGTGCCTAGTGCGTATCGCAGTGCAGGTACATGGAACTATCCAGGTGGAGGAAAACATTTAGGGTATGATTTTGCGGCGTCTGAAGGCTCAACGATTCGTGCTGTGGGTGATGGAATTGTCATTGTTAGTGCGGATGGTGCGACTGAAGGGTATCTCGGAAGTACGGCACATGGAAATGGTGGATCAAGTGGTGGTGGAAACCAAATCTATCTGTTAACGGTTGTGAATGGTTCTTTATACGCGGTGAAGTATTTGCATATGCAGTATGGTTCTCCAATTGCGTTAGGAACCCAAGTAAAAGCTGGAGATTATATTGGTAGAGTTGGTGCGACAGGTAACGTTACAGGTCCGCATTGTCATATTGAAATTTTCTATTTAGGAGATGCATCTAATTTCTCAAACTATCTAAGAACATGGAATGGCGATCTTGCGTTTGGCTGCGGATGGGCTGGTAGCTATGGTGGCTATGGTAGAAGATGCCAAGATGGTTACGGTGCTCCATGTAGAATCAGACCTGAAAATGTTATTGGGTGAGGATAAGAATCTCAATTTGTTTGAGGTTCTTTTTTTCGATGTTTTGTGTATCATAATACTATGAAAAGATTGTTTCGATTTTTATTTATTTGTGGATTCATTGGTATTGTATATTTGTGTTGGAATACCGATACGATTTTATATGAATTCAAAGAATATTTTGGAATGCAGGAAGAATCCTATGAAACGTATGATCCCGCATGGAATATTTATTACGCATCGTTAACAGAAACCGAAAAAAAGATCTATTCTAAGATGATTGAATGTGCAAACAGTTATGAAGAATCATGGAAACCATTGGATACATCGATTACAGAAGAAAATGTAGAAAATGCATATACTGCAGTTTTGTATGATCATCCTGAATTATTTTGGTTGGATTTGGGCTATTCTTATGAATATTTAGAAAATATAGGAATTGTTGAGATTCACCTTTCTTATAATGAAACGATTAATGATATTGAAAATAATAAACAGTTATTTGAAGAATCCGTTAATACAATATTAGAAAATGCGAATGCATATGAAAGTGATGAAGAGAAAGAAAGATGTGTTCATGATACTTTAATAGAAATGATAGAGTATGATGAATCTGCTTCTTTGAATCAATCAGCTTATTCAGCATTGGTAAATCATAGAACAGTTTGTGCAGGTTATGCGAAAGCATTCCAATATTTGATGCAGAAGTTGGATATTCCTTGTTATTTTGTGGTTGGTGAATCTGAAGGGCAACAACATGCATGGAATCTTGTGTACATAAACAATACATGGATGAATGTGGATGTAACATGGGATGATGGTTTATATGATCCTTACTATTTCTATAATAAAAGTGATTCCTTCTTTGCAGAATCACATACTAGAGATTTGAAGAGTCAATTTTTGCCGATTTGTGAATGATTTTGCAGATGAGACAAGTAATTAATGAACCTGTTATAAATCCACACATATCAAGTAATACATCTGTGATACAACCATTTCTTCCTGGAACGAAATGTTGGATGGTTTCATCAAAAGATGGTGTTAAGATCCAAAATAATAAGAAATTGACACTTTTATTTTTGAGTAATGGTTCTAATTGAATACCAATATAAACAAGCATTCCAAGTCCTGCATATTCTGTGAAATGTGCTGCTTTTCGGATGAAATGATGGAATGTATCATAACGAATTTGTATATTGATTTGATGTAATAAAGATAATAAATATGTTGTTAATCCACCTGAAATAGAACTGCTTGTTTCACCAATCGTTAAAGAATTGGAGAAGATGAAAAGAATGTATAGAAATATCAGGATCCAAAAATATTTGCGTTTCATACATGTTATAATACATAAGTTGTGAGGGAAAAGACAATGAAAAAAATAACAAATATATTACTGGTAATTGTTGGGACATTTATCTTAACGATTTCAGTAGAGTTTTTTATTCTTCCATATCATATATTATCTGGAGGAGTTGCAGGTATTGCGGTAGCGTTTGAACCTTTTTTTCATTTAGATGAAACGCTTGTCGCTAATATTTTAACAGTTGCCTTATTAATTATTGGAACATTAATATTAGGAAAACAATTTGGCTTAGATACGTTACTATCATCTTTATGTTATCCAGTGTTTACAACACTTCTAGCACAAATTCAACCAATGTTTAATATCAATGTAGATCCAATCTTGGCAAGCTTTTATGCGGGGTTGTTTGGTGGCATTGGAATTGGATTAGTCATGAGAGCCGGTGCTTCTACAGGTGGAATGGATGTACCACCACTCATCGCAAATAAATTGACAGGCTTGAAAATATCACAAGGTGTCATTATTACAGATGGTCTAACGGTGTTGATTGGTGTTGTTGCATATGGTTTAGATGCAGCTTTGGTTGGTTTGATTTCAGTATTTGCTTCGGGATATGCAATTGATAAAGTATTATCGCTTGGAGCTGGTAGTAACGCAAAGAGTGTTACGATCATTTCTGAAAAATGGAAAGAGATTTCGGATGAAATCATGGATCAAATGGATCGTGGTGTGACATTCTTACATGGAGAAGGTGGCTATCAAAACGATGAAAAGAAAGTTATTCTTTGTGTTGTTAGTTCAAAAGAATATTCTCAATTGGTAGATATCATTAATACGATTGATAATCGAGCATTTACGATTACAACAGATGCATCTGATATGCATGGTGAAGGTTTCACGTACCCATCACCAACTATCTAGTGTTCTGTGATAGAATATATTTGGTTTTTAATGTGAAAGGGGAACTTGCATGATTGAATGTGTACATGTATACAAACAGTATAAAAATGGTACAAATGCTTTGTATGACGTTAATTTTAGTGTAAAACAAGGCGAATTTGTTTATATTATTGGACCAACAGGTTCTGGTAAATCTACATTGATTAAGCTTTTAGATGGTGAAGAAGTTCCTACCAAAGGAAAAGCAGAAGTCGTTGGAATTGATGTAGGGAAATTAAAGAGAAAACAAGTTCCTATTTATAGAAGAAATATAGGCGTTGTATTCCAAGATTTTAGATTGCTTCCAACAAAGACGGTTTATGAAAATATTGCATATGCTTTAGAAGTTATCAATATGAAAAAGCCACAAATCAAAAAAAGAGTCGATGAAGTCTTAGAAGTCGTTTCTTTAAAAGAAAAGAAAGATTCATTTCCACATGAATTATCGGGTGGTCAACAGCAGCGTATTGCGATTGCACGTGCGATTGCTAACCGTCCAAAAGTTTTGATTGCGGATGAACCTACAGGTAATCTTGACCCTGCAAAATCAGATCAGATTATGAATCTTTTGGAAAGAATCAACAAACTTTATGGAACAACGATATTAATGGTTACGCATGATTTGACACTTGTAAATAAGCATCGTAAGAGAACGGTTGTTTTAGAACATGGCCATATTGTGGCAGATCTTGCGGAAGGAGGTTATGTCCGTCATGATCAGTAGACCAATTAAAGAAGGATTTTCTGGTGTAGGAAGACATTTAGCAATGTCAATTAGTTCTGCGATTGCGGTCACGATTACATTGTTAATTATTTCGTTATTTGTGATCTTTTCTTGGAATGTACAAAACTTTACAAAGAATATTGAATCTTCAATGGAAATTTCTGTTATGGTTGCATATGATAGCGAAGATCAAGAAGATACAATCAAACAACAAATTGAAGCAATTGATGGTGTTAAAACAGTTACTTTTTCTGACAAAGCACAAGAGTTTCAATATTATATCGATTCTTTTGAGGATGAAGAGACAAAAGAAGCTTTTGAACCATTTAGAGATGATAACCCAATGCATGATGCTTTCTATGTAGAAGCTGAAAGTGGTGATCAAATTACAGAAATCGCACAAACGATCAAAAATATCGAAGGTGTTTCTGAAGTGAACTATGGTGGACAATCAACGATATCTATGGTTGATACAATGTCTGCGATTCGTAAGATTGGTGGTTTCTTAGTTGCGGGATTAACGATACTAGCCATCTTCTTGATTCAAAATACAATTAAATTAACGATTTCTGCACGTAAAGATGAAATTACGATCATGAGAAATGTTGGTGCGACAAATTCATTTATTCGTTCTCCATTTGTTATTGAAGGAATCATTATTGGTATATTAGGTGCAATTATTCCAGTTGGATTAACGATTTGGGGATATACATTCTTATATCAACAAACAGGTGGCTTTATTGTTTCTAATATGTTTAAACTCGTAAAACCAAATCCATTTATTTATTATGTTGGTGGTGTTTTATTAGGATTAGGTGTTGTCGTAGGTTTGATTGGTTCTATTTTATCTGTTAACCGTTATTTGAGGTGGAAGAGATGATTCGTAAGGTTATTCAATTGATCAATTGTATTGCCTTATCATTATTGTGTTTTGTGACACCTACGACGATCTTTGCGGAAGATTATTCGGATACTGAGTATTGGAGTAATTATTGTAAGAAAGCGACATCGGATAACCAAGAAGCTTGTAAGGGATACGCAAAGTATTTGGAAACTTCCAAATCAGAAGCGCAAGAAAAGTTAAAAGAAATTCAAGCGAATATTGAAAAGATTCAAGCAGAATTGGAACAATATGATGCGCAATTAAAAGAGTTACAGGCAGATATTACAACGTTACAAACAAGTATTGATCAAAAACAATCTGAAATTGACGCAAAACAAAAAGAAATTGATGCGAAGCAATCTGAAATTGATGCTACACAAGCACAAGTAGATGCTTTAAAAGAAAAAGTAAAGACAAGAATGATCAATTCACAGTCTTCTATGCGTTTATCAAAATATACAGATATTTTGATGGGGGCGTCTACTTTTACAGAATTCATTCGTATCGCAAATGGATTGAATTCAATTACACAATATGATGAAAGTACATTGACACAATTGGCTACTTTAGTGAATCAATTGAATACAGAAAAACAAGAACTTGAAAACGCAAAAACAGAAATGGAAGTAGCGAAACAAGAACTTGTTGTTCAACAAAATGCTTTAGAAGCAAAACAACAAACTGTGCAATTATTGATTGATGCACAAGAAGCGAAAGCTGCAGAATTAGAAGCAGAAGGTGATACGATTTCATCGAATATTGACGCAATTAAATCGATGATTTCAAACATTGATCTAAATGGTGTTGTTGCGGCAGATGGTTGGACAAATCCTGTACCAGGAGCATATCGAAGTGCAGGAACTTGGAATTATTCTGGTGGAGGAAAACATTTAGGATATGATTTTGCGGCAAGTGCAGGAACTGAGATTCGTGCAGTCGCAAATGGTGTTGTTATCAATAGTGCAGATGGTTGTAACTATGGTGGTCTTGGCTCGACATGCCATGGCACTGGTGGATCAAGTGGTGGCGGAAACCAAGTGTATCTTGTTGTTGCGGTAGGAGATACTTTATATGCGGTGAAGTATTTACATATGCAGTATGGATCTCCAATTGCCACAGGTACAAAAGTAAATGGTGGAGATTACATTGGTAGAGTTGGTTCTACGGGTAACTCTTCTGGACCACATTGTCATATTGAAATATTTATGATTGGATCTGCTTCTGATTTTTCAACTTATGTAAAAAATTGGAATGGTGATCTAACATTTGGTTGTGGATGGGCTGGAAGTTATGATGGATATGGTAGAAGGTGTGAGGCTGGATATGGTATTCCTTGTAGAATCAGGCCAGAAACAGTTTTTGGTGGATAGATGTGCTATGATAGGGGAGCTTTTGAAAAAGCTCCTTTTGTGAAGGTGAAGTTATGAGTGAAAATAAAGTAGAAGAAAAAGATGAAGAGTTAAAAACGATAACTCTGAAAAAATATGTTTGGCCAGATGAAGCTGCATTAAAAGAAGAAAAAAAGAAAAATAAAAAACTAAAGAAAATCGCAGTTGTTGTGGGTGTGATTTGTATTTTTGTTGGATGGTTTGGTGGTTCTTTATTGCCTTATGGTTTTACGACCTCTTTAAGGAATTTAATCAAAAATGGAATGACGATGAGTTCTTCCAACAAGATTCAAGAAATATTAGAAATCATGGAAAATGATTGGTATTTTGGAGATGATATTGAAAATCTAGATGATCGTTTGGTTGATCAAGCATTAACTGGTATCACAACAAATTCTGAAGATAAACATACTCAATATATGACAAAAGATGAAATGGAATCTTTTACACAATCTATCAACCGTAATTATGTTGGGATTGGTGTGCAATATATCAATACAAATGGGACTGCAATTGTAGAAAAGGTATATAAAAATACACCAGCAGAAAAAGCAGGTGTACAACCAGGGGATATCATTCATACTGTTGATGGAGAAGATATGAGTGGTAAAACAAGTGCTGAAATCAAAGAAGCAGTACAAGGAGAGTCTGGCACAACGGTAACGATTGGTTTTATTCGTGATGGAAAAAATATTGCGTTGAAGATTACGCGTGAAGAAGTTTCTTCTACTGTTTATGGTGAATTATTAGATAATAATATTGGATATTTACAATTGTATCAATTTGGTTCTTCTACGCCTGATGAAGTGAAATCTTATTTGGATGATTTTCAAGATGTAGATGGTTTGATCATTGATTTAAGAGACAATGGTGGAGGTTATTTGGATTCCGTAGAAGGTGTATCTTCTTGCTTCTTAGAAAAAGGCACTAAAGTTATGAGCCAAGAATATGCTAGTGGTGATACAAGAGAAACAGATACTAAATCAGATAAATATACAAATATTCAAAACATTGTCATTTTAACAAATGGAAATACCGCAAGTGCTGCAGAAGTTTTAACATTAGCACTCAAACAACAAAGAGATGATGTTACAATCGTTGGTACAACAACATATGGTAAAGGAACAGTTCAAGTTAGTAAGATGTTTGATGATGGTTCCGCAATCAAATACACAACAAGTAAATGGTTATCACCAGATGGAACATGGGTCAATGGTGTAGGTATCACACCGGATGTAGAATTAAAATTACATGATGTTTTTTATCAATCTTTTTCTAATATGGAAGAGGATGATTCTTATCTCGTTGATACAGTTTCAGACGCAGTAAAAGATGCACAATTGTGTTTGGATTATTTAGGTTATCACGTAGATCGTACAGATGGGTATTTTTCTAGTGAAACAGGTACAGCTTTAAAACAATATAAAGAAGAACATAACTTAGATGTGAATGAAACACTTGATAAAGAAACATATGATAGTTTGCGCTCAGCAGTAATTTTAGATTGGAATACAACAAGAACACACGATACGCAATTGCAGAAAGCACAGGAAATACTACATGGCTGATAAATTTGAACTTGTATCCCCATTTCAACCAACTGGTGATCAACCACACGCAATTGAAGAATTATGTACTTCCTTAGAAAATGGAGAAAAAGAACTTGTTTTAGAGGGTGCAACTGGTACTGGTAAAACTTTTACCATGGCAAATATCATCGCTAAGATGAATCGACCAACTTTAGTTTTCTCTCATAACAAAACATTGGCTGGACAATTGTATTCTGAATTCAAAGAATTGTTTCCAAATAATCGTGTTGAATTCTTTGTTTCTAACTTTGATTATTATCAACCAGAAGCATATGTTCCAAAAAGTGATATGTATATTGAAAAGACAGCTGCAATCAATGAAGAATTGGATATGTTCCGTGAATCTACGCTTAATTCTTTATTGGAAAGAAGAGATACGATCGTAGTGGCTTCTGTTGCGTGTATTTATGCCGCAAGTGATCCAATTGAATATAAAAATATGTTTATGACGATTCGTGTTGGTGAATCGTATGAAAGAAATACATTATTAAAGAAATTTGTAGAATTACAATATACAAGAAATGATTTGGAACAAAGTCGAGGTACGATTCGTGTTAGAGGAGATGTCATCGATCTAACACCATCTTATACAGATCAATTTAATATTCGTATTGAAATGTTTGGAGATGAAATCGATCGAATTACAGAAGTAGATCCTTTAACAGGAAAAACATTAAATGCATATCAGTTCTATAATATTTTTCCAGCTTCTGGTTACGCTAGAAGTAAAGCAGCAATGTTAAGAGCTTGTAATGCTATTGAAGAAGAATTAGAAGAACGATTAAAGTATTTTAAAGATAACAATAAATTATTAGAAGCAGAACGTTTGGAACAAAGAACACGTTTTGATTTAGAAGCGTTGAGAGAAAATGGATATTGTTCGGGAATTGAAAACTATTCTATGCATATTGATGGTAGAAAACCTGGACAAAGACCTTGGAATCTATTTGATTATTTTCCAAAAGATTTCTTGTTGTTTGTGGATGAATCACATGTTTCTTTACCACAGATTCGAGGAATGTATAATGGGGATCGACAAAGAAAGTCTGTACTTGTTGATTATGGATTTCGTTTACCGAGTGCTTTAGATAATCGTCCGATGACATTTGATGAATTTGAAGGAATGGTAAATCAAGTTGTATATTGTTCCGCAACACCAGGTGAATATGAACTAGAAAAAGTAGATCATAAAGTTACAGAACAAATCATTCGTCCAACGGGGCTATTAGATCCACTCATTACTGTTAAGCCAACAAAAGGGCAAATTGATGATATTTCTGAAGCACTACAAGAAAGAATCAAGAGAAAAGAACGTGTATTGATTACAACGTTAACAGTTCGTATGGCAGAAGATCTCACACAATACTTACAAGAAAGAGGTTTTCATATTGCGTATTTGCATCATGAAACAAAGACATTAGAAAGAACACAAGTTATTCAAGATTTGCGAGTTGGAAAAGTAGATGCAATTGTAGGCATCAACTTGTTGAGAGAAGGTCTAGATATTCCAGAAGTTTCATTAGTTTGCATTTTAGATGCAGATAAAGAAGGTTTTTTAAGAAGTCAAAGATCTTTGATTCAAACCATTGGTAGAGCTGCACGTAATGAACATGGTGAAGTTTATATGTATGCAGATACAATGACAGATTCAATGCGTATCGCAATTGAAGAAACGGAAAGACGTAGAAAGATACAAGAAGCATATAATACAGAACATGGCATTACTCCACATACTGTTGTAAAGAAAGTAGATGAAGTGATTCGTGGCAAAGAGACAAAAGAAATGGCTGCGAAATACATGTTGAAAAAGAATAAAACAAGTAAGAAAGATAAAGCTACTTTACTTGAAAACATGCGAAATGAGATGAAAGATGCAGCCGCACATTTAGATTTTGAAAGAGCTGCAGAATTAAGAGATATGATCTATGAGTTACAATCAGAAGACTAGTATCGAAAAATAGACCGATTCAGTGTACAATTGTAACAAGATATTAGAGGTGATTTGAATGATTGATTATAAAAAAATACAAGCAAAGGCTGCATTAGATATGCGACCAAGTGGAATACGTAAATTTTTTGCGCTTGCTTCGGAAATACCAGACTGTATTTCTTTAGGGGTAGGCGAACCTGATTTTCAAACACCTTGGGCGATTCGTGAATCCGCAATTCATTCTCTAGAAATTGGTAGAACGAAATATACATCCAATGCTGGTTTATTACCATTACGTACAGAAATTACACATTTTCTGAAAAGAAGATATGCATTGGAATATGATCCAGATCAAGTATTAGTGACAGTTGGTGGCTCTGAAGCAATTGATCTTGCTATTCGAATGTTGATAGAACAAGGGGATGAAGTTATCATTCCAGAACCTTGTTATGTATCTTATGATCCAATTACAACATTAACAGGTGGAAAAGTTGTTCCAATTCAATGTGTTGAAGAAAATGAATTCCGTGTTACACCAGAACAAATCAAAGAAAAGATTACAGATAAAACAAAGCTATTGATTTTATCTTATCCAAATAATCCTACAGGTGCTGTTTTAAAACATGAAGATCTTGTTGGTATTGCGGAAGTATTGAAAGATACAGATATTATTGTGTTATCGGATGAAATCTATGCGGAACTTGTTTATGGTGAAGAAAAATATGAATCTATCGCCTCAATTGAAGGAATGAAAGAAAGAACGATAGTTGTAAATGGATTCTCAAAATCATTTTCTATGACAGGTTGGAGACTTGGATATGCGGTAGGTCCACAAGCGTTGATTGATACGATGACAAAGATTCATCAGTCTTGTATCATGTGTTCTCCAACAACATCACAATATGCTGGTATTACAGCTTTGACAGAATGTGATGAAGAAATCCAATTAATGAAAAAAGAATATGATTTTAGAAGAAAATATTGTGTTCGTAAATTAAATGAAATGGGTCTACATACATTTGAACCTAGAGGTGCATTCTATGTATTCCCAAATATTTCATCATCTGGAATGAATAGTGATGAATTCTGTATGAAGTTATTAGAAAAGAAAAATGTCGCAATCGTTCCTGGTACTGCTTTTGGCCAAAGCGGAGAAGGATTTGCGAGAATATCTTATGCATATTCATTAGAACATTTACAAACAGCATTAGGAAGAATTGAAGAATTCTTATCGGAAATTAAGGAGTGATAATATGGATTCAAAGAAATTATTGGAATTATTGATAGATAATCCACGTGCAACAGTAACAAGTTTAGCTGATATCTTAAACGATACAGAAGAAAATGTAGAAGGTGAAATCAAAAAACTAGAAAATGACAAAGTCATTTGTGGTTACCATACAGTCATTAACTGGGATAAGGCAAATGAAGAACATGTGGATGCCATTATTGGGGTACAAGCTGCTTCTGAAAGAGGCTTTGGGTATGATAAGGTAGCTGAAAAGATTGCACGTTTTCCAGAAGTATCTTCTTTATATTTGATGAGTGGTGGCTATGAATTCTTTGTCAATATTAACGCAAAGACAATGCGTGAAGTTGCTGACTTCGTAGGTCAAAAGCTCGCACCTATTGAAGGCGTTACTGGAACAATGACAATGTTTGTATTGAAGAAATATAAAGTACATGGCGTAGCGTTGGATATGGAAAGCGAAGTAGAAGATGATCGCCAAATCATTTCTGCCTAATTATGGAAAAGTATCTTGTATTTGATTGGGGTGGTACTTCTTTAAAATATGCATGGATGGATGAACATGCCGAAGTTTTAGAGAAAGGAAGTATTCCTACTCCAAATAAAAATTCTACAAAAATAGAATTTTATGAATTATTAGATTTTATTGTTCAAAAACAAGAAGTATCGGGAGTTGCGATTTCATCTACAGGCGTGATTGATAGTGTAAATGGGATTCTTAAAACGGTTGGTGCTTTACCATTTTTGAATAACACAAATATAGTAGAAGAATTATCTGAGCGATATCATACAAAAGTATCCATTGAAAATGATGGTAGATGTGCTGCACTAGCAGAATTGTGGTTAGGTAATTTGAAAGATGTGGATGATGGTGCAGTCGTTGTGATTGGAACAAACATTGGTTCCGCTATCATTTTGAATCATCAATTAAGAAGAGGAAAACAATTCTTAGCAGGTGAAATGTGCGCAATGAATAGTGATGAACATCATCTAAATAATCCATATAGTTATATTGGACAACATGGAACACCATATTTATGTAAGTTGATTCAAGAAAAGAAATCATTGAACGAAGCAATCAATGGTGTACAAGCATTTTCTTTGATTCAAGATCAAGATTTAGATGCATTAGAAGCTTTACATGAATATACAAATGTATTAGCGATGCATTTATTTAATTTGAATATTTTATTGGATTTAGAAAAAATTGTTATTGGTGGAGGTATTTCTGAACAACCGGAATTAATGCGTTCTTTAAAACTCTCCATTAAAAATATTAAAACGGTTCATCCAGATATTGTGAAAGGTATTGATTATCCATTACCGAATATTGATGTTTGTAAATATCATAATGAAGCCAATTTAATAGGTGCTTTATATCATTTTTTGTATGAATGATCTAGAAAATGTAATGATAAGATCAAACCAATTACATAGATCCATTCTGTAATTCCTGTAATTGCGGAATAGGTTAAGATAAATCCACAAGATAAAATACAACAACAGAAATAAAAATGTGTGATTTTTCTTGAATGCCAATAGAATGAATACAAAGAAACATTCAAATATACAAGTGTCATGATTGCGAATAATAAATGTAGTTGTGAAGTGAAATTACCATTATTTGAATAAGGCATAAAAGTAGTCAAACAAATAAGAAGAAACAGAATGATGATATTTTGTTTCTTTTTTAGATTGTACAAATGAATAATCAATAATGATGTGAAATAGAAACAGAATAGGAATGCATAGATTCTTGTACTTGTTTGATTAAGTAGACCAGTAAAATTAAATTGGATAGGATCATTTACTAACATAAAGAAAGAAAACAAAACGATAAAAACATAATCAAATACAGAAATCCATTTGTTCATGTCTGTATTATAAAAAATGAACAAAAAGATTACAATTATTGTTGCATAATCAAAAATAATTTCATATTATATTTCTCGTACGAAATGTACAGAAATCTGACCGCCTACTAGATAGGCCAAGGCTACACGGACGGCCGGGTCAAATGCCGAAAACCAGTTGAAGAGACTGGAACCGTATTTAGTGGAATACGGAAGGGTATTAACCCTTATTGATTGAGTTAAAAGCTCAGTTTTGTAAAGATATATCTTGTATACCTTATAAAATGGTCAATAAGTAGGCGTTTCTGTTACAGAAAGTGCGAACATAGATGGATTTTAAGACAGGTATATAAGTATCTGTCTTTTTTGCGCAAATAGGAGGGAATGAATGAAAAAGTTTATTACGCAAAGTCTATGTATCGCCTTATTGATGGCAAGTGTTGGATGTTCTAATCAAACAGAACAAACTTCAACTTCATTTTATGAAGAAGATGTAAAAAAGTATATTGATGCAATTGATATGGATTATGCATATCAATTAACAGAAACATTATCTACAGATACTTCTATGCATGATAATGCATTGGGATTCCGTACAAGTGGATCAGATGCAGAAAATAGAGCTGCAGAATTTATTGCCGAGGAAATGGAAAAGATTGGGTTACAGAATGTAGAAATGGAACCTATTACGGTAGATAAATGGCAATTTAATGGTGCTTCTTTAACATTAAAGAATTCTAATCTATCTTTAGAACCAGTTTCTTATATGGTTAATGGAACAGATGAAGAAGGAATCACAGCTGAAATCGTAGATGTTGGTACAGGTTTCAAAGAAGATTATGAAGGAAAAGATGTCGAAGGAAAGATCGTTTTATGTGGTGTAGATCAATATAATGAATCTTGGATTGATGGCTATATTTATGAAGCACAACAACATGGTGCGATTGCCTTAGTGACATATGATTTAGATGGTTATGGAAGATATAGTGATGATAACCATCAAATTCAAGATGTATGTTGTGAAGATGTGATGCCAACGGTCATCATTACAGCCAATGAGTATAAACAATTAAAAGAAGAATTAGATAAAGGAAATACAACTTGTACATTAACAGTTGATAGTGAAATGGAAATCAATGGTGGAACAAGTTATAACGTTGTAGGTTATATTCCTGGAAAGAATCATGATCAACAAATTATTTTTGCGGGACATTATGATATGTATTTTACAGGTTTCCAAGATGACTGTTCTGCGATTTCTGCAGCAATGTCCATGGCAAAAGCAATGATTGATAGTGATTATGTACCTGAAAATGATATTGTTGTTGTTGCGCATGGTGCAGAAGAATGGGGTGCAAGTGGAACAGAATTTGACTGGACTAGAGGTGCATATGAATGTATTTATAACACACATCCTGAATGGGCAAATACAACATTAGCGATGTTTAATTTTGAGTTGTGTGCATTTGATGATGGAAGTGATACATTTGCGGTAACTTGTGTACCTGAATATTCATCTTTTGTGAAAGAAATGGTAGAAAATGGTACATTAGATGAAGCGGTAAAAGATTTTGGAAATGGAATTTTAGTAGATACATATGATACTTCTACAATGGAAGATGGTGTTACATATCGTGGTGCAGGTGTTCCTTATTTCCTGAATACAACAGATACATGTGTTGAAACAGAAACAGAAGAAGGAACATATTCTTGGACACAATTACATTATCATACAGAAAGCGATGATACTTCTACTTATGATGAAAAAACAATGAAGGGTAATATTGGTGTATATGGCGCTCTAGCAATCGCTATCGATCAACTTCCAGTCATTCAATTGGATTTCACAAGAACAGTTTCTGATATAAAAGATAGTTATTCTGAAAGCTATGCAGAAGAAGCTGGAGTTGATAGTGAAGAATGGAGTCAAGCTGTAGAAGCATTTGAAACATACGCAGAAGAGTTAAAGAGTGAAGGCGAAGAAATCACAGAAAGATTTGTTTCCGCAAAGACAGATGAAGAAAGAGATTCCATTCGTGAAGAAGGAAAAACATATTCTCAAAAAGCTTTAGATGTATTTAAACAAGTACAGGACGCTTTGGTTGGAATTGAATTTTCAAGTAATGTAGTTATCAAACATGAAGGTTATATCAACAATCTAACAATCTTAGATGGAATCATTAGTGCATTAGAAAACAAAGAATTAACAAATGATGATGAAACAGGTGCATTAGATCTTGCGTATCAATTAAATGCGCTATGTGAATATAACTATTATTTATTCTCTTATGATGCGGCAAAGAGCATCGATAATCATGCGGATGCATCTGTAAAAGGAAATAAATGGTGGGGAAATGACAAGGGCTATGTCTTCACAAATACCGGAAAAGCAACACAAGCTTTACTCGCAGAAGAAGATGAAGATTACACGGAAGAATTAGAAATCTATCAAGCAGCTAGAGAAACACAATTAGATTGTTTGAAAGAAATCATTGAAAGTGAAATTACAGGCTTACAAGCAATCGTAGAAAAATAAGCTCTAATCAAACGTGGTCGAAAAAGAAAAATAAACGAAAACGGTCGTAAATCCAATCGTAAAATTTCACGATTGGATTTTGCGCATTTGTGAATGAAAATTGTTATTTGTAGTTTCAAATAATCTTGTAAACATAGCTAAATAACGAAAAAAATGATTTACATTCCCATGGAAATTTGGTAATATCTTATGGCGAGTGGAAATTCCGCTCCTTGCCAGAGATGGCCATAAGTCCAAAAGGAGGTGTACAAAATGAAAAAGTATGAAGTCATGTACATCATCAACTCATCTGTAGAAGACGAAAAGAGAACAGCTGTTGTTGAAACAGTTGCTAACATCATTAACAACAATGGTGGTAAAGTTAACAAGACAGATGAATGGGGTATGAGAGATTTCGCATACCGTATCGATGATATGACAAAGGGCTACTATGTAGTCGTAGCATTTGAAGCAGACAACGCATGTGTTAAGGAACTTGATCGTTTGATGGGTATCAACCAAAGCATTGTACGTTTCATGATCACACGTGACGAATCCGTTGCGGAGGCTAAGTAATGATCAACCGTGTCGTACTTGTTGGTAGATTAACAAAAGATGTAGAAGTTCGTAAAACACAAACAGGTTTATCTGTAGCATCCTTTACGGTTGCATGTGATAGAAGAGTTTCTAAATCTCAAGATAACAGCCAACAAACAGCTGATTTTATCAACTGTGTAGCTTGGAGACAATCCGCTGACTTTTTAGGTCAATATGCTAGAAAAGGTGCGATGGTAGGCGTTGAAGGAAGACTTCAAACACGTTCCTACGACCGTCAAGACGGCACAAAAGCTTATATTACAGAAGTTGTATGTGATAATGTCAATCTTCTTGAAAGCAAAGCACAATCTGTTGCACGTGCTTCTCAACCAGTAGACAATTCATATAACAACTATCAACAACCATCTTACCAACCACAACCTGTAGTTGAAGATGCGTTTTCAAATGAGCAACCACCATTAGATATTTCTAATGATGACTTGCCATTCTAATTAAAGGAGAATAAACGATGGCATTCAGAAAACAAAGAATGGGTCGCAGAAAAGTCTGCTACTTCACAAAGAATAACATCAAGAATATTGATTACAAAGATGTTGAGCTCCTTAAGAAGTTCATCAGCGCTAATGGTAAGATTACACCAAGACGCGTTACAGGAACTCGTGCGAAGTATCAGAGAAAATTGGCTGTAGCTATCAAGCGTGCACGTCAAATGGCTCTACTTCCATACGTAGCTGACTAATTAAAAGCGATGATCAAAGTTACTCGTTATGAGTAACTTTTTTTTGTTTTCTATGAAATGTTTTGGGTTTTGTTCGGATTATTACTTCTAAACATTTGAAAAAATTGTGAAAATTTTAATTTGTGATAGAATGAATGTAAGAGGTTTCAAAATGGGACAATTTGATGTATATGAGACAAAAGAACGCATTACTGCGGATAATTTAAAAGCCGCTGAAGAAATACGTGCTTTATTAAAAGAGAAGAAAGTTTTCTTTGTGAATTTGATGGCATCACCTGGTGCTGGGAAAACAACAACTTTATTACGAACGATTGAAGGGTTAAAAAATCGTTATCGTATTGGCGTTATGGAAGCAGATGTAGATGATATTGTGGACGCTGAAACAATATCTAAGACAGGTGTAAAAACGATTCAATTACATACAGGTTGTATCTGCCATATGGATGCAGATATGACAAAACGTGGTCTAGAAAGACTGGATATTGAGGATTTAGATGTAGTCTTTTTAGAAAATATAGGGAATCTAGTTTGTCCAGCGGAATTTGATGTTGGTGCGAGTTTAAAAGCGATGATCTTATCTGTACCTGAGGGTGATGATAAACCTTTAAAATATCCACTCATGTTCCAAGTTTCCGATGTGTTGTTGGTGAATAAAATTGATACGATGCAAGTATTTGATTTTGATATGCAACGATTGAAAGAAAATATAGATGGATTACATCCGGATATGGATATCATTCCAGTAAGTTCAAAAACTGGAGATGGTGTACAAGTGTGGATTGATTATTTGAGTGAAAAAATTGAGGAATGGAGAGCATCATGAAAGTTATTGAATTACATAAAAGTGTTACGGAAAGTAATGATCGTGATGCGGATGCATTAAGAGCTTATATGAAAGAACAACAAACATTGTTGTTTAACCTGATGAGTTCTCCTGGAAGTGGAAAGACAACTTTATTATCTAGATTGATTCAAGATATGCATGAAAATTTGAGGATTGCGATCATGGAAGCAGACATTGCTTCTGATGTTGATGCGAAAAAGATTGCCTCACTTGGTGCACAAAGCATTCAAGTACATACAGATGGAATGTGCCATATGGATGCTGGTATGACAAGTGTTGGAATTCAAAATATGGATCTTTCTAAAACGGATGTTATCTTTTTGGAAAACATTGGTAATTTAATTTGTCCTGCTGAATATGATACTGGATCTGGTAAAAATATCATGATTCTATCCATTAGTGAGGGCGATGATAAACCATTAAAATATCCATTGATGTTTGAAAAGAGCGATGCTTTGATTATTACAAAGATAGATGCATTAGAATATTTTGATTTTGATTTAGAGAAGTGTAAAGAACGTGTGTTGAAAAGGAACCCAAACATTTCTATTTTCCCTGTCTCAGCCAAAACGGGTGAAGGTATGAAAGCATTAGAAGCATGGATCCTAGAACAATATAATTATTGGAAAGAGTAAGAGGAAAAGAAAATGAGTGCCCCAAAGAAAAGAATGACAAATGAAAGAGACTATGTACAAGATCCTAATTACGTAGCTTCTGATCCTGAAAAGGAAAAAATGATTATCCAGTTAATTAAGATGATTACAGATCGTTACAAAGATAAATTAACTGGAAAGATCACAAACCAAGACCCAGAGTATTGGGTATTAGATGAAGTTCTTACAAAAGAACAAGTATCCTTCATGTTGAGTTTCAAAAAAGTAAGAAAGAATTATTCTTTTGAACAATTAAGAGATATGAATGGATTGACAGATGAAAAGTGTAAAGAAATTCTGGATTATTTAAATTGGGCTGGATGTGTTGAAACGAACAGGGAGAATCCTGAAGGAACGATTCAATATGATGTTCCAATTTTTGTACCTGGTATTGCGGAATTCATGGTGATGCAAGATGAGTTAATGGAAAAGTTCCCAAATATTGCGACTTTCTTTAACTTTTTGACACAAGCACCACTAGAAGGTATTACACAAATGGTTCCATTAGGTGGAGCTGGTGTAGGTATGCATGTTATTCCAGTTGAAAAAGCTATTGAATCATCCAACGAAAGTATTTCTATTGAACATATTTCTCATTGGCTAGAAAAATATGATGGAAAGATTGGTGTTGGTGTTTGTACATGTAGACGTCAACAAGCAATTCGTGGTGAAGGCGATGGTTCTGTTGAACAAGAATGTTGTATTGGATTAGGTGACTTAGCAGAATGGTGTGAAAATACTGGTAGAGGTCACTACATCACAAAAGAAGAAGCTTTAGAAATTCTAAAGAGAAGTGAAAGACATGGATTTGTTCACCAAACAACAAACATTGATGGTGAAGATAAGATCGTAGGTTTATGTAATTGTGCACCTGGTGTATGTAATGCGTTAAGAACATCTCAATTGTATAATACGCCAAACATGTCTCGTTCTGCATATCGTGCACATGTTGAAATGGAAAAGTGCGTTGCTTGTGGAAAGTGCGTAGAAATTTGTCCTGTTGGTGCAGCGAAACTTGGTCAAAAACTTTGTACAAAACATGGTATGATCGAGTATCCAAAAGTAGAACTTCCTGATGCGACAAAGTGGCCAGAAGAAAAGTGGAATACAAATTACAGAGAAGATGCAAAGATCAATTGTTATGAAACGGGTACAGCGCCATGTAAGACTGCTTGTCCTGCACATCTTGCGGTACAAGGTTATATTAAGATGGCTGCAGAGGGAAGATACGCCGATGCGTTGAAGTTGATCAAACAAGATAATCCATTCCCATATGTATGTGGAGCAATCTGTAATAAGAGATGTGAAGATGCTTGTACACGTGGAACGATTGATCAACCAATCTCCATTGATGAAATTAAAAAGTTCATCGCAGCACAAGAGTTAAATCAAGAAAACCGTTATGTTCCATTATGTGAAACAGATCATGGTGGAATGTGGGGCGAAGACTATAAGATGGCTATCATTGGTGCAGGTCCTGCAGGTTTGAGTTGCGCATATTATCTAAGAGAAAGAGGATATGATGTAACAGTCTTTGAAAAAGAATCTAGACCTGGTGGAATGTTGATGAATGGTATTCCAAACTTTGTGTTAGAAAAAGAAATCTTAGAAGCTGAAATTGATGTTTTGAAACAAATGGGTGTTGCATTCAAATGTAATACTGAAATTGGTAAAGACATTACAATTCAACAGTTGAGAGATCAAGGTTATAAAGCGTTCTATCTCGCAATTGGATTACAAGGTGGAAGAAATGCTGGCGTAGAAGGAGAAGATGCAGAAGGTATTGAAAGTGCAGTTTCCTTTTTGAAGAGAACAAACCAAGATCATAATGTAAAACTACATGGTGATGTCGTTGTCGTTGGTGGTGGTAATGTTGCGGTAGACGTTGCACGTGTTGCCAAGAGAATCACAGATGGCAAAGTTACAATGTTATGTTTAGAAAGTGCAGAAGAAATGCCTGCATCTAAGGATGAAATCGAACTTGTAAAACAAGAAGGTATTGAAATCAAGAATGGTTGGGGTCCAAAAGAAATTAAACAAACAAATGGTAAAGCTTCTAGTATTGTATTCAAGAAGTGTACACAAGTGAAAGACGCTGAAGGTAGATTCTCACCTCAATATGATGAAGAAGATACAATTGAATTGAATTGTGAAAATATCGTTGAAGCAATTGGTCAATGTGCTGAATGGAACAACTTACTTGATGGTGAAGATGTAAAATGTCGTAGAAATGGATGGGTAGAAGCTGATCCTACAACATTCCAAACATCTGTTGATGATATCTTCGTTGGTGGTGATATTTATCATGGGGCTAAATTCGCTATCGATGCTATTGCGGAAGGAAAACTCGCAAGTGAAAGTATGCATCGTTATGTTCATGAAGGTCAATCTCTCACAATTGGCCGTGATTTAAGACAATTCATTGAATTAAATAAAGATGATATCGTTGTGGAAGGTTATGATAATGCACCTAGACAAATGCCGGGTCTACGTAAAGTGGATGATCCATTTAAAGATACACGTGCATTACTAACAGAAGATCAAGTGAAGATTGAGGCAAAGAGATGCTTGAGTTGTGGAGCTACAACTGTTGATACAAATAAGTGTATTGGTTGTGGTTTATGTACAACAAAGTGTGAATTTGATGCAATTCATCTCACAAGAGACTTACCAGATGCATCTAGAATGATTCGCATGGAAGATAAGTTGAAACTTGTAGGACCATATGCCGCAAAGCGTGCAATGAAGATTTTGTTTAATAAAAAGTAGTTTATGCATGAAATGGGTATTGTAACGCATCTTGCGAAAACACTAGAGGAAATGGCAGAAGAAAACCATATCACAAATTATGGCTCTGTCACTTTAGAAGTTGGAGAAGTTTCTGGTGTCATGACAGAATTATTTGTTGATTTTTGGGATTACTATAAAAAGAATCATCCTTTGATCAAAAATTGTAAGATGAAACTAGAAACGATTCATGCGATTACGTTCTGTTCCAATTGTGAAAAGAATTATTCAACTATTGATCATGGAAGGATTTGTCCATATTGTGGTAGTGAAGATACATGGTTGATTACAGGGAATGAAACAATTATCAAAGAAGTTGAAGCAGAAACAAGTGATGAACAATTACAAGGTGCAGTGAAAGAGAAAGATAGTGTGAATCTAGACAAGTAGCGGTTGGAAACGACCGCTATTTTGTTGCGATAATGGAGTGAAAACTGTAACATAGTAATCATGAAAAAACATAGAAGAAAAAGAAAACATTTAAAAAAATGGGTGAAATGGTTGATTGTTTTGTTGTTGATCATTCCATGTTTTTTCTTTGCGAAAGATGTATATGCAGGTTATTATCCTTTTTCTTCAATTCAAAATATAGAAGATCCTTCTCAAGTGATTCATTACAACGCAATTGATCATGTATTTTTAACGGAAGAAGATGTTGTATTAAAGAATGTAACGGTTGAAGTGGAAGACATGGATCATGAAAAACATACAATGCGGACAAATGAAAATGGGAATATTGTAACTGGTGTTTGGAATGGTGGTTCTAAGTATTATTTATTTGATGATAATGGTTATTTAGTAACACAATCTGGAAATTATCATGATTCTTATTATGAAATTCATGAAGATAGTAGTTTATATCATGATGAATGGAAAGATAAGAATTGGTATGTTGTAGGAAAAGCTGCAGGACAAGATCAAAGTCAATTGTTGTTTGTTTCTGGAGAAAATGGCTTTTATTGTTTGGATGCTAATCATCATGGAGAAAAAAGGATTAATTCTTCGATTACTTTACCGGATGGTAGAGAAGTACGTTTTAATGAAAATGGAAATATCGTAACAAATGAAGTGAATGATGGAAATCAATATTATTATCCAGTTTTAGAAGCAAGTGAAATATCACAAGAAACAAAGTTAATACCTTTAGATACATATCAAAAAGTATTGGAAACAAAAGATACAAAGTTAGTGAATCATCGTGGATATCATGAAAAGTTTCCAGAAAATACACTTGCAGCGTATAAAGAAAGTAAAGAAAAAGGATATCAATATGTAGAAACAGATATCCAGTTAACAAAAGATGGTGTACCAGTTTTGATTCATAATCAATCTTTAAAGAATATGGCAGGTGTAGATGTTTCGATTGATAGTCTTACTTTAGAACAAGCTAGAAACTATTCTTTTAAAGGTGGAGAACAAATTACAACATTAGAAGAATTCATAGCGTATTGTAAAGCGAATCTATTAACACCATATATTGAATTAAAAGTAGAAACGATTCATACTGCAGAACAAATTAAATCAATCTATGATGTTGTGGATAAGTATTCTATGATTGGGAAAGTACAATGGATTTCATTTTCATCTGATTTGATACAAATGATGGCACAATATGATACACAAGATAGATTAGGATATGTTGTTGGTAGGTTAGCGAATGTAGAGGATGCCAAAGCTTCATTGTTGGATTTAAAGAACCAAGGATTGAATGTATTTTTAGATTTACATTATGAAATGCAAAGTTCATATTTAGATTTTTGTAAAACAAATGGCATTGCGGTAGAAGTATGGACTGTAGATGATAGAAATGTCTATAACACAGTGGATGGCTATGTGACTGGCATAACAACAGATAATATTACATACTAAAAAGAGGTATAACGTTTTGAGAAATTTCTTTCTCATGTGTTATAACCTCTTTTTTTAAATTACATAATTTTTCTGATCCAACCTTCTGGTGCTTCGATCTTACCAGATTGAATACCAGTGAGTGTTTCATAGATTTTAGATACAACTTCACCAGCTTTTTCCATACCTGTAGGAATTTCAATTGTTTCATCGTGGTTAACGATCTTTCCAACAGGAGAAATAACTGCTGCTGTGCCACAAAGAGCACATTCTTTGAAGTTTTTGATTTCTTCATATTTTACAGGTCTTTCATCTACTTTGAGGTTGAGGTAATGTTCTGCAACATATACAACAGAACGACGTGTAATAGATGGAAGAATAGAATCACTCTTTGGAACAACGAGTGTATTATCTTGATCTACGAAAATGACATTACTTCCGCCAGTTTCTTCTACATAAGTACGAGTAGCTGGATCAAGATATAGGTTTTCGCTAAATCCATTTGCGTGAGCTTGTACAGATGAATGTAAACTCATTGCGTAGTTTAATCCTGCTTTTACTGCACCAGTTCCACGAGGTGCGGCTCTATCAAAATCTGATACTTGTAAAGCAATTGGAGTTGCTCCACCTTTATAGTAAGGTCCTACAGGAGTTGTGAATACACGGAATTGATATTCATCTGCTGGTTTAACTCCAATAACGACACCTGTAGCGAATTCATATGGACGAATGTAGAGAGAAGCACCACTTCCGTATGGTGGAATCCAATCTTCATTTGCCTTAACGACTTCATCAATTGCCTTTAGGAATAGTTCTTCTGGTACTGGTGGCATTTCGATTCTTTGTGCAGAATCGTACATTCTCTTTGCGTTTTGGTCAGGACGGAAGCATACAACACTTCCATCTTCCCAACGATATGCTTTCATACCTTCAAATACTTGTTGGCAATATTGAAGAATACCTGCGGATTCATTCAATGTTACTTGTGCATCTGAGGATAATGTTCCTTCATCCCATTTGCCATCTTTATAGTTTGATACGAAACGTTTGTCTGTTTGACGATAATTAAATCCAATGTTTTTCCAATCTAATTCTTTTTCTGCCATGTTATGCTGCCTGCTTTCCATCATTTTTAACGTCTACGTTTTCTGGTGTTTTACCAATAGACAATAAGATTTTACCACAATGTACTGCAACAATTACTGCAAGTACAACTAAGAATAAAGCTACGATCAACTGTAAACCATTGACTAGGAATACTGCTGTTCCATTCATATAAGCTTGAACGTTTGTGATGACATTTAATGTGATCGCTGTGAATGTAACACAGAACATGAAGATCATAGGTAAATAGAACATCCAAGATTTTCTGTTTGTTGCCTTCATGAATACGGCAATAGAAATCAATACAAGAGCACCAAGTAATTGGTTAGCACTTCCGAATAATGCCCAAACATTAGAGTAACCACCTAGACACAATACATAACCTAATACAAGTGTGATCGCTGTAGCGAAGTATTGGTTTGAAACAACTTTTTTCCAAGCTGGTAATTCTTCATTTGGATCATCAGATGTAAATAGTTCTTGGAAAGAAAGTCTTCCGATTCTACCTACAGAATCCAATGTAGAAAGAGCTAAAGCAGAAATACACATTGTCATGAATACATTTGCGACACTTGCAGGAATACCAAACTTTTCTAGGAATCCAGCAACACCTTGAGAGAAGATCTGGAAAGGTGTGAGATCACTTGGAACTGCACCATTTACAGCAACTGCACCAACAACGATCAATGAGATAACACCAAGTAATGTTTCAAGAATCATTGCACCATATCCAACTGGTAACATATCTGTTTCATTAGATACTGTTTTAGAAGATGTTCCAGAAGAAACAAGTGAATGGAAACCAGAGATAGCTCCACAAGCAATTGTTACGAATAATGTTGGGAACATATAAGATTTTGCGCCAGTAGAACTTGTGATAACAAATCCATTGAATGCATTCAACTTCATTTCAGGATGTCCCATTAATACACCGAAGACACCACCAGCGATCATACCGATGAACATGAATGTTGTCATGTAGTCACGTGGTTGCATGAGTAACCACATAGGAGCTACTGCTGCGACAAATAAGTAAACCATGATGACATAGTTCCAATGAGCTGCTGTCATATAAACTGGTAATTTCATACCTGCAGCGAACATAAATACGATGAATGCAAGAGAGATAACAACTTTATGCCATTCCTTTAAATTAGGAAATTTCTTTTGAATCAAACCAAATACGATAGCACAACCTACAAATAAGAATGAAATCGTAGCTGATGCAGCACCATTGAAGTTTTGAGTAACACTACCATCTGTTCCTGTTACAAATCCATTGAATGTGGAAGAAGTCATAGATGTGAATGCAGCAATAACTAATAGTGAGAATAACCAGCAGAATAATGTAAAGAATTTACGACCTTTCTTACCGATATATTGTTCGATGATCAAACCGATAGATTTACCATCATTTTTAACAGAAGCATACAAAGCTGAGAAATCTTGTAATGCACCAAAGAATACACCACCGATCAATAGCCAAAGTAGGGCAGGTACCCAACCAAATACAGCTGCTAAGATTGGTCCTTGTACAGGTCCAGCACCAGCGATGGATGAAAATTGATGAGCGAATACTGTTAAACGACTAGATGGTGAATAATCCTTTCCGTCATTATGACGTGTAGCAGGTGTGTCTGCTTTTGGGTCTACGCCCCAAGTTTTAGCGAGCCATCTTCCGTATAACAAGTAACCTGCTAACAGAACGACTACTGCGAATAATAAGATAAATAAACTGTTCATGTCTTTCCCCTTCTGCCATTTTGGCTTATCAAACGAAACTGATCATCAAGAAACAAAAAGGCTCACGTCTTCTGCATCAATTGATGCAAAGACGAAAGCCTATAACTTCCGCGGTACCACTTTGCTTGTTAGCAATCTACTACTAACCACTTTTCTCGTCCAACAACGATCACCCTGATATCGGAGGGTTCCGGCGCATCTTACTTAATTCAGAGCGCTGCTCACAGAGGATACTGATAACTGTGTTCCTTGTTGTCTTGCACCAAATGACAACTCTCTAGAAAGGTCGTTCAGTTTCAGCGTGTTCTGATCAAAGCGTTAACTTGTTCAGTGCGCTACTCCCAGATGAGACTTCAGATGTTTTGCTTGTTGTCTTGCACCTAACGACAACTCTCTTCAAAGTTCAACACTAGAAGTATGTTCTGTTCACTGCATTTCAGTTTCTACGATGACTATAATATCCCTAACAAAAATCTAGGTCAACATATTTCTGAAAAAAGTTTATAAATATTTCTGAAAGATATGAAAATATTTTCATAAATAAAAAAGAATCTTTTCAGATTCTCTTTATTCAACGATTTCTGCATCGATGATTTCATCATCCTCTTTTTGATACTTTTCAGGATGATCTAAGATATCCATGAATTCTTCACCTGTAATCGTTTCTTTGTCGTATAGATAATTTGCGATACGATCTAGATCTTC
Source organism: Bifidobacteriaceae bacterium (assembly GCA_963661415.1). GTDB lineage: Bacteria > Bacillota_I > Bacilli_A > Erysipelotrichales > Erysipelotrichaceae > Bulleidia. Next base: position 27,132 of record CAVLCI010000010.1, read on the forward strand.
ACGATGATCTTCTAATAATTTCTTTGCCTTATTGTGTTGTTTTGCAACTAAAGCGACAACTTGTTTATCAATTTCAGCAGCAGTTGTATCAGAACATGCTAGACTAGCATCTCCACCTAGATATTTATTGTTGATAGATTCCATCGCGACCATATCAAAGTCATCTGACATACCATATTGTGTAATCATGCTTCTAGCAATCTTTGTTGCTTGTTCAATATCATTGGAAGCACCAGTAGTAACTTTATTGAATGCAATTTCTTCTGCGGCTCTACCACCAGTTAATGTAGAAATACGATTTTCCAATTCTTCTTTTGTATAAAGATAATGGTTTCCTTCTTCTACTTGCATTGTATAACCTAATGCACCAGAAGTTCTTGGAATGATCGTAATCTTTTGAACAGGAGCAGAATGAGATTGTAAAGCAGCTATTAATGCGTGACCAACTTCATGATAAGAAACAGTTTTCTTTTCTTCATCTGAAAGAATTGCGTTTTTCTTTTGGTAACCTGCAAATACGACTTCAATGCTTTCTTCTAAGTCTTTTTGTGTGACAGTCTTACGGTGTTCACGAACAGCTCTTAAAGCTGCTTCATTGATAATATTCGCTAGTTCTGCACCACTTGCTCCAGAGGCCATTCTAGCAATAATGTTGTAATCAATATTACTTTCTGTTTTGACTTTCTTTGCGTGTACTTTAAGAATATCTTCTCTGCCTTGTAAATCTGGTAGTTCAACTGGAACACGTCTATCAAATCTACCTGGTCTTAATAACGCTGGATCTAGATTTTCTGGTCTATTTGTTGCGGCTAAGATAATGACACCACTATTTCCTTCAAAGCCATCCATTTCAGTCAATAATTGGTTTAAAGTTTGTTCACGTTCATCATTACCACCCATACCACTAGCGTTACGTTTTCCACCAATCGCATCAATTTCATCAATGAAAACGATACATGGTGCTTTTTCTTTTGCTTGTTTGAATAGGTCTCTGACTTTAGAAGCACCCATACCTACAAATAGTTCAACGAATTCTGAACCAGAAATGGAGAAGAATGGAACATTACTTTCTCCTGCGACTGCTTTGGCCAGCATTGTTTTACCTGTTCCTGGAGGACCTACAAGTAAGATGCCTTTTGGCATTGTCGCACCAATTTCTTTATACATGCCAGGATTCTTTAAGTATGTAACGATTTCTTGTAGAGATTCTTTGGCTTCATCTTCACCAGCAACATCATTGAATCGAATGCTTTGTTTGTTTTTGTCATATACACGTGCATTGGATTTACCGATGTTGAACATGGAACCACCAATTCCACTACCACCTTTATTACGAGACATAAGGGCATGTAATAAGATAGAAGCTAGAATCGTTGGGAAGATCCAACCTAATAAAAATTGAAGGATAGGGGAAGTTTCTTCTATGATTTCTGCAGTAAATACAACATTGTGTTCTTCTAAACGTTCTAATAAGTCTGGATCATTGAATTTACCTGTACGATAAACCGTATCACTATCTTTCAACATATAAAGAATTTGATTGCTTTCTTCTTGTACTTCTTTTACGTTGTTATTATTTGTTTCTGTAACAAATGTAGAATAGTTTGCATCTTGAATCTTAGATGTTCGCATAAATGGAACCATGACTAGATTTAACATCGCAAGTATTAACATTACAATTGCATAGTAATAAATAATAGGTTTTCTTGGTTTATTTGAGTTATTGATAGGATTCAAAATAAATCACCTCACTTTTCAATAACAATAGTTTAGCACACAATCAGCAAGAGTGCTAAATGGTATCTGAACTTTCAGTGAACAATTGTGTGAAAATGTCGTATGATTAAGGTAATAATAGAGGAGAGCCATTATGACAAAGACAATCATTACAATTTCTAGACAGTTTGGAAGTGGTGGAAGAACAATAGGAAAATTAGTAGCAGAACAATTAGGATTGAAATGTTACGATGGAGAAATTATTACAGAAATATCAAATAAGAGTGGTTTTACAGAAGATTTTATTAAAGAAAATAGTGAATCTTTTGGAAGTGGACTTTTTTCTTCTTTAGGAAATGTTGGTTTTTATGAACAATCGAGTCAATTGATGTTATGGAATGCGCAATGTAATGTGATTCGAAGTCTTGCACAAGAAGATTGTGTCATTGTTGGAAGATGTGCAGATTATGTATTGAAGAATTTTAAAGATGTTGATTTATTACGTTTCTATGTATATGCAGATATGGATTTTAGAGCAGAAAGAATTGTAAAACAATATGGAGAATCAGATCAAAATCCAAAGAAACGATTAATTGAAAAAGATAAAAGAAGAGCTGCTTATTATGAAATCTATACCGATCAAAAGTTTGGTGATCCATTAAATTATGATCTATGTTTAAATAGTTCTTCTTTAACAGTAGAAGGATGTGCTTCCATCATTGTGAATGAATATAAAAGAAGAAAAAAGAAGTAACAAAGTTACTTCAAATTCTTAAAATCAGTTGTTAATACAATGATGAAACTTATTAGCATTGTTAATCCAGCTAAAATTTTTGTATACCAAGGGAAACTACCAACGATACAAACAACAAACGCTAATCCAAATAAGAGTAGTAACGCTACTTTTTTTACCATGGAACGATCCTCCAAAACAACAATATTATACCTTAATATTATGTTTTATTGAATTCTTTCTTTAGTTAGTCTATACTAACTATTATAGTTAGTTATAACTAACGGAGGAAGAAAATGAAATTAGTATTAGTAAGACATGGAGAAAGTGTTTGGAATCAATTGAACTTATTTACAGGATGGACTGATGTAGAATTAAGTGAAACAGGAAATGCAGAAGCAGCTCAAGCAGGGAAGGTCTTGAAACAAGAAGGTTATACATTTGATGTTGCGTATACTTCTTATTTAAGACGAGCAATCCATACATTGGATCACATCTTAACAGAGATGGATCTTTGTTACATTCCAGTACATAAATCATGGAAATTAAATGAAAGACATTATGGTGCATTACAAGGATTAAACAAAGCAGAAACTGCAGAAAAGTATGGCGAAGAACAAGTGAAGATTTGGAGACGTTCTTTTGATGTATTACCACCTGCATTAGAGGTGGATGATCCAAGAAATCCTTTGAATGACGCAATGTACGCAAATGTAGATAAACATGATTTACCGAGTTGTGAAAGTTTAAAGACAACCATTGATAGAGTTGTTCCATATTTTAATGAAGTCATTAAGAAAGACATGTTAGATGGCAAGAATGTCATTGTTGCTGCACATGGAAATTCATTGCGTGCTTTAGTAAAATACTTTGAACAACTATCTGATGAAGAAATCGTTTCTGTTAATATTCCTACAGGTGTACCACTTGTATATGAATTTGATGAAAACTTCAAAGTAACAAATCATTATTATTTGGCAGATAAAGAACAACTAGAAGCCAAAATGAATGCAGTTAAAAACCAAGGAAAAGCAAAGTAATAAAATAGCCCTTCTGAAATGAAGGGCTATTTTATGAAAACATCATGAATATACTTGTTACAATCAACGCAACACATAAATACATCACAATTCCTCGCAGAAAAGATTCAAAGTGTACTTTTGGATTTTGATAAAGCTGTTTATCTAACGCACATGAGAAACGAATACGTGGTGTATTTCTCCACCATAATAAATCAATGACAATAAAATCAAATGCATTGATTGTTTCTCCTAGAATTAGAAAGTAAAGAAATGTATCAAAATCATTTTTGAATCCAGATGTAGATTGAATCAATAATCCAACAAGCAAGAAAAGTATCGTAAATAAAAGCATATTACTGATAAATACTGTAAATAGATTGTTTTCTTTAGGAATGAACTCAGATAGTTTTTGATCATTTCTAACAAGTTCTTGTATATCTTTTGGATAAGAATAAAAACTTTTTATATTCTTTTGATCAGAACCAGTATTGAAATAACAAATGATCCATAACAATAAACAGAATCCAATGAGTAATCCAATTTTCATGTTTATTAACCTCTCACACATTCAACATACATTAATGAAATTCTAGATGGTAATAACCTAGAAAAAGTAATTGTCCAGCCATTATTTTCTAACCATGTAAGATATTCTGTATCTGTCCATTGGTGTTCAAATGAAATACCAGCAATCTTTAAAATACCACTCCATACTTTACTTACGATTCCTTGTTTATGTCCTACAAAGTTTGGAGCAATCAATACACCATCCTTTCTTAAAACACGATAAATTTCGGACAATGCTTTTTCAGGATCGGGCATAACATGTAATGCATTCGCAATGATTACAACATCAAAGCAATGATCTTCATAAGGTAGATTTGTAGCATCTGCTATTTCAAATGAAAGATTATTTGGATAGAAACCTTTCTTTGCTTCAGTGATCATTCCTTCAGAATAATCTGTCGCAATCATCCATTTAGAAGTATGTGCTACGTGTTTCGCTAATAATCCAGGTCCTGTCGCTATTTCTAATACTTCTTTATCTTTGATAAGTAAAGGTATTCGATCATACATATATTGATAATACTTTTGATCTAAACGCATTACTTTTTCATAGATTGGAGCATATAAATCCCATACTTTCTTGTTCATGATAATACCTACAAAGTTAGTTTCTTCTAACTAAAGTCTAACATATCTATATAAGATAACCAACAGAATTAATTTTGAATAGAAAAGTGCATCATATTTTGAAATATGATAATATTTTCATACATGTCTCTGTAGCTCAGTTGGATAGAGCGTTCGCCTCCTAAGCAGGAGGTCAGTTTCCTAAGCAAGAGACAGTCTTTTGTAGTAAAATGTTTATAAATGCGGATATAGCTCAGCTGGATAGAGCGACGCTCTCCTAAAGCGTAGGCCTGGCGTTCGAATCGCCATATTCGCACCATTTTGTCTTTATTTAAGCGGTTTTTCCGCTTTTTCTTTTTCCTTTTTTGTTTTTAAAATGCATACTTGTTATGCGGAAAGGGAGTCGTTTTACTTTTACAAAATCAAATAAATACAACCGTTCGGATGACCTATCGTAATCTGAACTTTTTTATACCATTTTTGGGGTCATCTAATGGGTTTCTAATAGCCATCTAATAGGACCCTGCGACATAAGGCGTACCATGGCGATACGTCACGTGCTAATATGCATCATTTAATCACCGCTCAAAGTAGCTATTAGAAGCTGCAATAAATCAGGATCTTGCTTGATTTTATCCAGTACTTTATCTATATCAACTTTCTTATTTGCCTGAGGAACATCCACATAGTTTTCCATGTGTTGTTTGTAAAAACTGTCTTCAAATTTTTGAGCATTGACTCTTCGATCTTCATCCAAAATGTGACTGTATAAATCCATAACCATATCTGCTTGAGAATGTCCGGTATCCCCCTGGGTTGCTTTTATATCTCCGTTATTCAATTTCAATTTATAGGTTGTACTTGTATGACGCAAAGAATGAAAGACAACATGGGGAAGTCCAGCTTCTTTTTGTAAATTTGATAGACCTTTACGAATAGTGCTTCCATCACACGGAATACCATTTGGTTGACATATCACAAGGTTATAATCATGATACTGATCACCATAGGCTTCTTTATATTGATTTTGTTCTTCTTTCCACTGTTTTAAAAAGCAAGCTAATGTGTTTGGTAGCCAAACTTTACGAACACTACTGTCTGTTTTTGGCGTTTTTAATACAAGTTTAGTAGCATTTTTCCTTTTTTCAAATTGAGGAAAGATGAATAATACATCTTTGTTATTTAATTTATCTAGTGCATCAGTACGAGCACGTTCTAATTGTTGCTTTATATAAATGTGCGTATCATTATTTGCAAAATCATCTTCGCTAATATGCACATTATCCCAAGTCAGACCAAGTACTTCACCAATTCTTAAAGAGCAAGCAAATGCAAGCTGAATGGCAATTGATATTTTTGGGTCTTCACAGACTTCAAGTGCTTTGGCAATCTGATTGGCTGTCCATATTTCTCGCTTTTCATACTCATGTTTTGGTGTATCCACTTTTAAAAATGGATTATTGGAAATGTATTCCCATTTTACAGCTACATTAAATGTACATCGTAGAACTCTATGAACTTCAGTGACAACACGACTGGATACTTTTCCTGTTTTCTTTGTATTTTCACTGTCTTTTAGATTTGCATAATATTGCTCAATCGTAATCGGACGAATTTCATCTAGTTTATAATGTCCTAGGTATGGTGAAATATATGTCTTAAATAAGGCTGTATTCTTTTCCATAGTAGATATTGACCATTTATTGCAGCCATAAAGATCAACATAAGTTGGCCAGAATTCATTTAATGTCGTTGTACTTGGTGCAATAAAGGTTCTGTCAGCTTGTTGTAATTCAACTTCAGCTTTTCGCTTTCTAGCTTCTCGTAATGTTCTAAAGGATTCCCATTTTTGTTTCTGCTTTCCAAATTTATCTGTGTAATAATAAACTACATTATATGTATCCTTTCTTTTTTGTATCGATGCCATTTTATTCACCACTTTCAATTTCTAATAGTTTCATCAATAATTTTTTGCGAATATTCTTATCTTCACTAAGTTGTTTTACTAAATCCACAGCATCTTTTTTGTCTTTGTCTGGCAATTCTTTTTTCATGGATTTTGTAAATTCTTTGTTTATCTTCACAGCTTTTTCTTTTGCAGTTAATCCAGAATAATCAAATAAAATATTATTATGCTCGAAATAATAAATATCCCGATAACTTCTTCCATCTAAGGCTACTTTATTGGAGAAGACTTTTAATCCCATTAAAGTATGCTTAGGCAATTTTAATGTATCGGTAATTTGTTGCATATGTTTTAACATTAGTCGATCATCATAGGGTGCAACTCCATGTGTAGTAAACATTAGGGATTCTGAACTTGTGTCAAAATGATAGATTGAATTGCATTTCTTTTTCCATTGAGATAATAATTCGTATAAAGCTTCAGGAATATGAATGAGTTGTTGTTCATCTTTGAAATAATGTACATTCACAGTTCGAGTTGACATTTCATTTGAATACTCATGGATAATTTGTTGTTTAGGAATCAAGTCAACAGAAGATCTTGCCAATCTTCTTAGACATTTGTTCGAGCGAATATAGGCACCATCTTTTCCTTTGTAAAAGTCTGACCAACATAGGCCTAATACTTCAAAAACATTTAAACCTGTTGCAAATACAATTTGCATAATGACGTAAAGTTTTTCTTCTTTACATCCTTCAAAGA
>CAVLCI010000011.1:0-33989 GCA_963661415.1 Bifidobacteriaceae bacterium
AGGACGCATATATTGTACTATTTGTCATCAACACTGTGCAAATCAAGATTTTTTCTAAAATAAATAAAATTAGAAAAACAATTTTTGAAAATAATGAAATATCAATTACTTTTTTTGAAATGAAATTAATAGATTTTCTTGTTGGGGTAGTGAATAAAAAACAAATTGATGAATTAGCTTCAATTATGGAAATAATCGAAAAGTACATATTTGTTTATTCAGCGAAAGAAAAATTTATTTATTTTTGTTTGAAAGTTGGTTTATTCATGATGAATAAGAATTTCAATGAAGCTTTTGAAATACTTCAAAACGCAAAAGAATTAATAAAAGAAATAGATGATTTAGAATATCGTGCTTTATTATTTTATCTAGAATCTTTACTTTATAATTTTCAATATAAACCAGTTCAATCATATAATGCCGCAATGAATGCATTAGATTATTTTAAGTACGCGTCTTATTATGAAAGAAATAAGTATTTAACTGTATTTATCGCCATGAGTCTAACAAATATGAATCGATTTAATGATGCAGAAAAAATATTATTAAATTTATTAGAACATATTTCTGATAGAGATGAAGTGAAAATAATGCTATTAAATGCATTAAGCTGGAATTATCTTATGTGTGGAAAATATGAAGAGTCAATAAAGTATGCTGAAATTTCTTTAGATAATGGATCATCTATGAATGAATTGTTTTTATCTAAACCGTTAGCTTTATTATTTCAAGAAAAATATGAAGAATGTTTAGAAGTGGTTGAAAAAGAAATAGAACATATCACTTCAAAAAATTATTTAGTTGATTTTTTAAGTATCATAAAAGAATTCATTCTTCATCCCTCAGATGATTTACTTGATAAAATAGAGGGCTTTATAAGCGAGTGTAAGAAGTATTCAAATAGAGAGATGCAGATTATTGGTTTGTATTTGCTTGAAAATATTTATGGAAAAAAAGGGGATACAAATCAACAAATTAAAACATTAAAAAGAATTATTAAAGTTCAAAATATGTCTCTTTAGAGAAAGTTTTGAACTTTTTTTGCTTTTTGTCTAACAAGGAAGAAGTTTTTTTGTAAAACGTTTTCAAAACGGAGTATAATGAATACGGCAATATTTAGGAGGACATATGAGTACAGAGAACAAAAAGGTTTTCGAAGCCATGGATGGTAATACAGCCACAGCCCATTCCGCTTATGCTTTTACGGAAGTTGCTGGTATCTATCCAATTACGCCATCATCTCCGATGGCAGAACACGTTGACGACTGGGCAACTGCTGGTCGTACAAACATTTTCGGCGATAAAGTAAAGGTCGTTGAAATGCAAGCTGAAGGTGGTGCTGCTGGTGCAATCCACGGTGCATTACAAGCTGGTTCATTAGCTACAACATTTACAGCTTCACAGGGTCTATTATTAATGATCCCTAATATTTATAAGTTGAAGGGTGAACTTTTACCTGGTGTTATCCATGTAGCTGCTCGTTCTTTAGCAACACACACATTATCTATTTTTGGTGACCATTCAGACGTTTATGCTTGCCGTCAGACAGGTATCGTTATGATGTGTTCCCATTCTGTTCAAGACTGTATGGATCTAGGTGGCGTAGCTCACTTGATTGCTATCGATGGAAGCGTTGCTGTTATGCACTTCTTTGATGGTTTCCGTACATCTCATGAATACGACAAAATCGAAGTTATGGATTATGACTTCTTAAAGAGCTTATTACCAACAGATAAGTTAGAAGCTTTCCGTGCTAAGGCTCTTAACCCACATACAAACCCAGTTGTACGTGGTACAAACCAAAACGATGATATTTTCTTCCAAGCTGAAGAAGCTCAAAACAAGCATTTCGATGCTGTACCAGATATTGCAGCTAAGTATATGAAGGCTGTATCTGAACATACAGGTCGTAACTATGCACCATTTGTATATGTTGGACATCCAGAAGCTGAAAGAGTTATCGTAGCTATGGGTTCTGTAACAGATACAATTACTGAAACAGTAAATACATTAGTTGCTAGAGGAGAAAAGGTTGGTTTAATCAAGGTTTACTTATACAGACCATTCTCTCAAAAGTATTTAGAAGATGTATTACCAGCATCTGTTAAGAAGATTGCGGTATTAGATCGTGCTAAAGAAGTTGGAACAAGAGAACCATTATTCTTAGATGTATGCTATGCATTAAGAAATCATAAGGATATTACATTTATTGGTGGACGTTATGGATTATCTTCTAAGGATACAAACCCTAACCACATCAATGCTGTATATGAAGAATTGAAGAAAGATGCACCTAAGGAAGAATTCACAATTGGTATTGATGATGATGTAACAAATCTATCATTAGATCCAGTAGATATTCATGTAGATGCTGACTATTCAACATGCTTATTCTATGGTTTAGGTGCTGATGGTACAGTTGGTGCTAACAAGTCTACTGTTAAGATTATTGGTAACAACACAGATCTTTATTCACAAGCATACTTCGCTTATGACTCAAAGAAGGCTGGTGGTGTAACAAGATCTCACTTAAGATTTGGTCCTACTCCAATTCATTCACCATACTATATCAATAAGGCTGACTTTATTTCTTCTTCACAAGAATCTTATGCATTCAAGTTTGATATGGTTCGTGATCTTAAGGATGGTGGTACATTCTTATTGAACACAACAATGTCTGCTGATGAAGTAGAAGATAAGCTACCTAACAGAATGTTAAAGGGCTTAGCTGACAAGCATGCAAAGTTCTATATCATTAATGCAAATGCAATTGCTCGTGAGACTCATATGGGTACTCATACAAATACAATTCTTCAATCTGCATTCTTCAAATTAAATGAACAAATCATGCCATATTCTAAGAGTTTACAACTCATGGAAGATTCTGCTCGTACAACATATGCTCGTAAGGGTGAAGATGTTGTTAATAACAATATCGCTGCTATTAACAAGGGTGCTTCTGGATTAGTAGAAGTTCCAGTTAAGGCTGAATGGAGCAATCTATCTTCTAAGGGTGCATTATACAAGGAAACTGGTGATGCATACTATGATGGTTATGTTCAAAAGATCAATGCTCTTGAAGGCAACAACATGAAGGTTTCTGAATTCATGGATGAACAACTTCTTGATGGTACAATGAAGGAAGATGTTTCCTTTAGAGAAGTACGTAACATTGCTTCTTATGTTCCTGAATGGAATGCTGATAAGTGTATCGAATGTGGTCAATGTGCATTCGCATGTCCACATGCAACAATCCGTCCATTCTTAATGACAGAAGAAGAATGTGCTGAAGCTAGTAAGATTGCTAGTGAAAATGGATTTGAATTAACATATAAGGATCCAACACCTCTCTATGGCAAGGCTAAGGAAGATGGCTTAAAGTTCAGAATTCAACTTGCTACTGAAAACTGTGTAGGTTGTGGTGTATGTATTACAGCATGTCCTGTAGGTGATGGAACTAAGGAAAATCCAAAGGCATTGGTTGCTAAGCCAATCGCTACACAAACAAAACAAGAACCTGTAGCTGATTACTTATACAAGAAGACTCCAGAAAAACCACAATATGGTAACGCAAATACTGTTGCTGGTGTATCTCTTGAAAAGCCATACTTTGAAGTATCTGGATGCTGCCCAGGATGTGGTGAAGCTCCTTACTACAGATTAGTATCTCAATTATTTGGTAAAGATATGATCGTTGCTAACGCAACAGGTTGTTCAATGATTTACTGTTCTGCTACTCCATCTAACCCATTCACAACAGATGCTGAAGGTAATGGTGTTGCTTGGGCTAACTCCTTATTCGAAGATAACGCTGAATATGGTTTTGGTATGGCAGTTGCACAAGCTGCTAAGTCAGGTAGAATCTTACGTATCATTGAAGAAAATATCGATAAGGTTGAACCAGCTTGCAAGGAAGCTTTCACAAAGTATTTAGATGCTAAGGAAGACAGAAATGCACAACGTGCAGTGAAGGATGAATTAGTAGCTGCTGTTAAGGCTTCTAGCGTTGAAGAAGTAAAACCTCTTCTTGAAATGGAAAGAGACTTAGTTGGTAAGTCTGTATGGATTGTCGGTGGTGACGGATGGTCTTATGATATCGGATACGGTGGATTAGATCATGTTATGGCTAACAACTTAAATGTAAATGTTCTTGTATTAGATACAGAAACATATTCTAACACTGGTGGTCAGGCTTCTAAGTCTACAAACTACTCTGCAATCGCTAAGTTCGCTGCAGGTGGTAAGCCAACAGCTAAGAAGGATCTTGGACAGATCTTCATGGAATATGGTACAGCTTATGTTGCTTCTGTATGTATGGGAGCAAACCAAATGCAAACAATCAAGGCATTCAAGGAAGCTGAAAGCTACAATGGACCATCTATCGTTATCGCATACTGCCCATGTGCTGAACATGGTATCAAGGGTGGATTGATTAATGCACCTAAGAGACAAAAGGATGCTGTAGCTTGTGGTTATACATCACTTTATAGATTCGATCCAAGACTTGAAAAGCCATTACAACTTGATTCAACAAAGACTCCTGATTGGTCTAAGTTTGAAGACTTCTTGATGGCTGAAGCTCGTTACTTCAACTTACCAAGACTCAAGGGACAAGAAGCTGCTCATGAAATGTTTGAAAAGACAAAGAAAGATGCACAAACTCGTCTCAACAAGTTGATTACAAAACTCAAGATGCAGGATGAACAATAATCTGAATTCTTAAGATTCATGAATGAAAACAGATACTCAAAATGGGTATCTGTTTTTTTGTGGAACAATGAACTATAATTGTTTAGGTGAAATTCTATGAAAATATTATTATATTTTGAAGGCGAAAATGTTATATCAAAATCAGGTATTGGACGTGCTTTTAAACATCAAAAAAGAGCTTTAGAATCTGCAGGAATTGAATATACAACAGATCCATGGTGTCCAGATTATGATATTTTACATATCAATACATATTACATGAATTCTGATGCAATCGTAAAAAATGCTAGAGAACGTGGAAAAAAAGTAATCTATCATGCACATTCTACAGAAGAAGATTTTAGAAATAGTTTTACATTATCTAATACAATATCTCCTGCTGTAAAGAAATGGTTATTACATTTATATACACAAGCAGATGCTTTGATAACACCAACTCCTTATTCTAAAAACATATTAGAAAGTTATGGAATTCAACTTCCTATTTTTGATGTAAGTAATGGAATTGATTTACAAAGATATCAAAAAGATGTTGAAAAAGTGAATGCTTTTCGTAAATATTTTTCTTTAAAACCAGAAGATAAAGTTGTGATTGGTGTTGGTCTTTTATTTCAAAGAAAAGGATTACCAGATTTTGTAGAAGTCGCAAAAAGATTACCAGATTATAAATTTATTTGGTTTGGTGATACAAATCGTTTAATCATTCCAAAGGAAATGAGCGATCTTGTAGATAACAATGATATACCGAATTTAATTTTTCCAGGTTATGTAAAAGGTGGAATCATTGAAGGTGCATATAGTGATGCAGATTGCTTCTTTTTTCCTAGTTATGAAGAAACAGAAGGTATTGTTGTTTTAGAAGCATTGGCTGGTAAATGTCCAACTGTCGTAAGAGATATTGGTGCTTTTTCTCCATGGTTAGAAGATGGAAAGAATTGTTATAAAGGTTTCGACAATGATGATTTTGTAAGAATCATTCAAGGTGTTGTAGAAAAAACATTACCTGATTTAAGAGAAGCAGGTTATCAAACTGCTTCTGAAAGATCGATTGAATCTGTTGGGCAACAATTAAAAAGTGTTTATGAGTTTGTTATGAACAAGTGAAGTTGTTTGATATCTTTGTTAAAGGTATAATATAGTCATGTGGAAGAAAATACAAAAACTCTTCAGTAATACAATCTTTAATATATTTCTAATATTTGGTTTTGCGTTACTTGTTTTGTTTTTTACATTAAAGGCAGATGGTGAAAATGTCATTAAAACATTAAAGTCAGTTAGTATTCCTGGATTGATTTTAGTCGCTTTATTGATGGTTTTTGAGCGTTTTTTGTTAGGAGTTGGTCTAGCAAAAGAGTGTCAATTGACGCATCCAAAATATAATTATTTTCAAGGATTTATTAATTCTTATGTTGCTGGTTTATTTAACAATATTACACCTGGTGCTTCTGGTGGACAGGTAGCACAAGGTTATATCTTTCGAAAGCAAGGAATTCCTATTAGTAATTCTGTAGGTGTTTTATGGTTAGATTTTATTGTTTATCAAACGACAATGTGTTTGTTAGTTTTGTTTTTATTAATTGTTAAGTTTCCTTATTTTTATTCTAATTATTCACAATATTTTTTAATTGTGATTGCGGGATTTTTAGTAGGTGCCGCAATTATTGTATTTCTTTGGATGTTGGCAATTTCACCGAAATTCTATCATTGGTTAACGACTTCTGGAATTGAAATTGGATGTAAATTACATATTGTTAAAGATAAGAAAATGACATTAGCGAAATTAAATACGCAATTAGAACAATTTTCAAAAGAAGTTTATGTTTTAAAGACACATAAAAATTTAATTGTATTTTTAGCCTTAGATGATTTAATTCGTTTGTTGATTTATTACAGTGTTCCATTTTTATGTGCAGTGATTTTAAAGATTCCTGTTACAATGGATATGTATTTTAACATGGTTGCTTTATCATCATTTGTTGCGATGGTAAATGCCTTTTTACCAATGCCTGGTTCTTCAGGTGGTACGGAAGCAACGTTTGTTTTAATGTTTTCAACGATTTTTACTCCAACGCAATCAGCATCGATTATGATTCTTTGGAGAATGATAACGTTTTATCAGGTCTTGATTATTGGAAGTGTAGTATTCTTATATGCAAAGACAAGGAAAGATGTTCCGATTTCAGTTGGTTTACCTTCATCTTTCATGAAGGAAGCAATTGAAAACTATCAGAAAGAGGGTGAAGAATAATGCGTATCGCATTGTTTACAGATACATATCCACCACAAATCAATGGTGTTGCAGCATCTACATTTATTTTAAGAAATGAATTAGAAAAGCATGGACATGAAGTCTATGTTGTGACGACATATAAAGGAAGTGGTAAACATAAATGGGATGAGGATCATAAGATATTAAGTCTTGCTGGTGTGCAGTTAAAGTTCTTATATGGTTATGTGATGACATCTCCTTTTCATGTTTCTTCTTTGGAAGAAATTCGAAAATTAAATTTAGATATGATTCATGTTCAAACAGAATTTGGTGTTGGGATTTTTGCGAGAATTTGTGCTAAACAATTAAAAATTCCACTTGTATCAACATATCACACAACTTATGAAGACTATACACACTATGTGAATTTTATTAATAGTAGAAAAGTGGATGAAGTTGCGAAAAAAGGAGTTGCGAAATTAAGCCGTTTATATGGAGATTCCTCTATTGAAGTGATTGCACCAAGTATCAAAACAAAAGAAATGTTAGAAGGGTATCATGTTAGAAGAGAAATCAATGTAATTCCAACAGGATTAGAATTGGATAAATTTGATCCTCTTTTAACAAGTAAAGAAAAACGCAATGAAATTCGTAAAACATATGGAATTGCAGAAGATGATAAAGTAATCATCTATGTTGGTCGATTGGCAGAAGAAAAAGCATTAGATCTTGTTGTTAAAGGAATCGCAGAAACATTGAATCGTGGTATTTCTATCAAATTATTGATTGTTGGTGATGGTCCGGACTTTGATCGTTTGAATCAATTAAGTAAGGATTTAAATGTGACAAGTTCTGTTATCTTTGCGGGTGCAAAACCACGTGATGAGATTCCTGCATTGTATCATAGTGCAGATGCGTTTATTTCTGCGTCTTTATCAGAAACACAAGGTATGACTTTTATTGAAGCATTGGCTTCTGGTTTACCTTTATTTGCACGTTATGATGATGTTTTAAAAGAATTATTATTACCGGATAAAACAGGTTGGTTCTTTCAAGATGAAAAGGATCTATATGAATATATTTCTAAGTTTCTTTTATTATCTGATGAACAATATCAAACAATAAAGAAACAATGTATTCAACAAGTACAACCTTATTCTTCTGAAACATTCTATCAAAGAGTCATTCAAGTATATGAAAATGCAATTCAACAATATCATGATCAATATTCAATTGTTGATGTGAAAGTGAAAGATACATTGGTACAATTGTATTTAATATCAGATAAAAAAGAAGAATTACGCATTCAAGTTTCATTAGAAGATTACTATATCATGGGAATGCGTAAAGATGGTTTTTTAACAAAGAATCAAGTACAAGACTTAATGTATCGTGAAAAGGGTGCATTAGCGTATCAAAGTTGTCTAAGAAAATTAGAATATAAAGATCGTAGTAGAAAAGAAATCTATGATTGGTTAACACAAAATACAGATTGTGATATCTATATTGTGAATCGCATTGTAGAAAAACTAGAAAGAAAAGGCTATATCAATGATGAGCGTTATTGTGAAGATCAAATTAATTCTTTAAAAGCTGCATTAAATGGTTCAGATAAAATCAAACGAGAACTGAGTAAAAAAGGTATTCCTTATGAAATGATTGAGGAAAAACTAAGTGAAAGAAAAGATGATGAAGAAGATAATGCGATTGCATATGCACAAAAGATCTTATCTTCTTGTAAGAATGATTCTGTAAAAAAAGCAAAGAATTATGTTTATACTAGATTGATTAGTAGAGGCTATCGTTATACTTTAGCTAAAAAAGTTTCTGAGAAGATCGATTATACAAAGATCGAATCAAAAGAATTAAGCAATCTAGCAAAATGTTGTGCCAAGGCAAAAAAGAGATACGAAAAGAAATATCAATCTACAGAATTAAAGAATCATGTATTTCGATATTGTATGGCACAAGGATATTCTACAGAAGATATCTATGTCATGATGGATGAAATGGAGTGGTAAAATGGTAAAAATCAATGAATTAAAAGAACATATGAAATTAGTACAACCTTTTCTTGTGAAGGATGTAAAAAATGGTGCTACTTCGAAAGGATCTCCATATTTATCAATGGTATTACAAGATAGTACAGGAAGTATTGATGCGAAATTTTGGGATGTAAAAGAAGCAGATCAAGCTTTGGTACAAGTTGGAAAGATCTTAATGTTCCAATTTGAAGTTCTGTTGTATAAAGATAAGTTACAATTAAGAGTGAATCGTGTACAACCTGTTGAACAAAGTGAAATTAATTTAGAAGACTTTGTGATTTCTTCTGATTATAGTGAAAGTGAGAGAAGAAATCTTGCGGAAGACTTAATACAATCGATTCAAAATCCAACTTATAAAAAATTAGTGGAAGGAATGTTGGAATATGTAGGAGATAAGTTTTATACATTTCCTGCAGCTAGTAAGATTCATCATGGATGGAAGGGCGGTTTATCCGATCATTCATTATCGATGGCAACGATTGCCAATGATATCTGTAAGCATTATCCACAATTAAATAGAGATCTATTAGTTTCAGCAGCATTGATTCATGATGTAGGAAAAACAGCAGAATTATCTGGTCCAGTTACTACAGAATATACATTAGCTGGCAAATTAGAAGGACATATTTCAATTGCGAATGCATGGCTTTCTGAAGTAGCAGAAAAGTTAGAATTAGAAAATCAAGAAGAAACATTATTAATGCATCATATGATTCTTTCTCATCATGGAAAGTTGGAATTTGGTTCTCCTGTAGCACCAATGTTGATTGAAGCAGAGGCTTTATATTTAATTGATAATATGGATGCTAGATTAACTTCTTTAAAACAAGCATTAGATGGTGTGAAACCAGGTCAATGGACAAGTCGTATGTTCCAGTTTGAAAATAGGCAATTTTATAAGCCAAAGGGGTCATTATGAGTGTTCGATTAAAAATTGTACAATGTGCACATTCTATCCTCGCTAAAGTTGGTAGAGGTGGTAGTTTTCCTGGGGAAATTGCATTGAAAATGGATCCACATTTCATAGAGAAATTTCAAATGCCAAAAATTGTTGTGTTAGTAACAGGAACAAATGGAAAAACGACTACTTCTAATTTAATTGCGGAATCTTTACGTGCAGCTGGATTAAAAGTTGTAAATAATCGTAGAGGAGATAATTTGAATGTTGGAATCGCTACTTTATTAGCGTCTAATTCAGATTCTCATTTTCATGTATTGGCGGATGCCGCTGTGATTGAAGTAGATGAATTGACATTGTATCGTCAATTTAAAAACTTACATCCAACACATTTGGTAGTGAATAATTTCTTCCGTGATCAATTAGATCGTGCAGGAGAGATGGAGACAATCATTCGTAAGATTCAAGAAGTTACAAAAGATTTTACAGGTGATATTATTTTGAATGGTGATGACCCAAATACATTACGTATCGCTGATACTGCACGATTGGCAAAAATACACACGTTTTCTGTGGAACGTAATGAAGTATCAAAAGATTCTACCGATGAAGCAAGTGAAGGTAAATTTTGCCCTCGATGTGGTAAACCTTTAAAGTATGCTTACTATCAATATTCTCATATTGGTAGATTTGTTTGTGAAAATGATGGTTTTGGTAAGATTGATCCAGACATTAAAGTAACTGCGATTGATTATCAAAAAGAAACATTTACTGTGAATGATCAGAAATTTCATAATTTCATTAATAGTATTTATGCAATCTATAATTGTGCTTGCACATTAACTGTAATGAAAACTTTAAGTCTAGATTTTAATGCAGCGAATCATGTATTCCAAACATTCCAAATGAAAGAAGGAAGAAATGAAGAATACGCATTACAACAACCTTGTGTTATTAATTTAGTTAAGAATCCTACTGGGGCAAATGAAGTTATGAAATATATCATCGCTCAAGAGGGGGATAAAAATATTTGTATCTTTTTAAATGACAATGATCAAGATGGACATGATGTATCTTGGATCTGGGATGCACATTTTGAAAGATTGAATGTACCTGAAGTAAAACATATCGTTTGTTCTGGATTAAGAGCGTATGATATGGCATTGCGTTTAAAATATGAAGGATTAGAAGATCGTATTACGGTGATAGAAGATGCAACACAAGCAATTGAATGGCTAGATCAGGCAAATTTACCATCTCATGTTATCGCAACTTATACTGCATTACATTCTACACGTGCAATTCTAAAGAAGGTGAGTCATAAATGAATTTGAAGATTTTATGGATGTATCATGATTTAATGGATCTTTATGGTGATAAAGGAAATGCAGAAGTTCTTCGTAGAAGGGCAGAAAAGAGAAATATTGAAGTTACATTAGATACATGTACGATTGGTGAAGAAAAAAATATTGATGATTACGATCTATTCTTTTTAGGTGGTGGTGCAGATAAAGAGCAGAATCTAATTTTTGAAGATTTGATTCAAAGAAAAGAATCCATTCAACAAGCCATGGATCATCAAACAGCTTTTCTTTTGATTTGTGGTGGATATCAATTATTTGGACAATATTACAAAGATCAAGATGGAAATGTAGTGGAAGGCTTAAAATTCTTTGATTACTATACAATAGCAGGAAGTCGTAATGATCGTTGCATTGGTAATATTGCGATTGAAACTACAATGGATGGAAAAACGTTTAAAGCAGTAGGTTTTGAAAACCATGGTGGGCAAACTAAAAATGTTTCTACACCTTTTGGGAAAGTATTAGCAGGACATGGCAATGAAATGCATAGTGGATACGAAGGATTTATGAATGATCAAGTATTGGCTACTTACATGCATGGTCCATTATTACCAAAGAATCCAGATATCGCAGATGCAATTCTAAAACGTGCATTAAGAAAACGCTATGGTGAAGTTACATTAGAACCATTAGATGATACGATTGAATATAAAGCACAACAAGTCATGTTAGAAAGACTACATTGTGAATAAAATAAAAGCAAATTGAACTCACTAGTTCAATCTGCTTTTTTAATTTTTATTGTTCTCTAATACTACGTTTCATAGTATGTTGAATATTTTTTTGTGCGAAATATTCTTCTAATATTTCTTGATGCGTGACTACAATATCATAATCTTCTAATTCCATAGGATCGATCCATTTCAATTCAATGGAATGTTTGGAAACCTCCGTCGTAGGAAATTCATTTAATTCTGCATAATATGCCATATGTACAACTCTATAAATATTTCCATCTAAAAAGGATACGATTCTAGTTGGATCATCAAATAGTTCTAAACGATGTACTTGTTCATTCTTTAAATGAATTCCAGTTTCTTCAATCGTTCTACGGATTGCACAATCTTGAAATGTTTCTGTATCTTTGATATCTCCAGAAATAATACCCCAACGAAAATTATCCTTTCGATGTTCTAATAAAATTTGACCATGACATGAAATTACAACGGCACTTCCAAAACGAGAAGGGCGATTTGGTTTTGGTGCAAATGGATCGTGCATGTAGTATAGTGCTGCTGGCATAAATCAACCCTTTACCTTTTCTAATACTGCATTTAAATCTTGTTTTTCACTTTCTTTGAAAGTAAATGAAACACAATCCTTTTCGGAATATCTAGGAATGATATGAAAATGTAAATGATCAACTGTTTGACCAGCAACTTCACCACAATTATTCAATACATTACATCCAAGTGCACCTGTATTATGAACGATTTGTTTGCTTAATCTAGAAATCACTTTTGAACATTTAACGACAGTTTCTTCATCTGCTTCTAAAATGTTCTTACAATGTTTTTTTGGCATAACAAGTGTATGTCCATATGTTACTTGTGATACATCTAGTATCGCTAATACATCATCATCTTCATATACTTTTGATGATGGAATCTTACCTGCAATGATATCGCAAAAAATACACATAATAAATCCTCCAAATATATGGACAATTATATCATTTCACAAAAAAAAGAGAGAACTAATTTCTCTCTTTCATATTATTCATTTGTAGATGAAGATGTTGTTGAGGAAGTTGAAGTTGTATCATCTTCCATATCTTGTACTAAATAATCAGGATAATCCTTTTCAATAGCATCATAGATCGTTTTATCATATACATGGAACTTATATTTCTTGAAGAAATATGTTGTAGCGTCTGATTTAATTTGAGAAATAGATACTAATTGTTCAATGCATTCATCTTTGAAGTTATCTGGATCATTGTCATCTACTTTTACAACATAGAATGTACTACCATCACTTGCAGGTACTTCACTCCAACCATCATCTGGTGAATTTGCGTTAATGCAACTTCTAACAATGGAATCTAGATCTGTATCTTCAATTGTATAGATCGTACTTTCTCCTGTAGAAGAAGAGTTATGACCACTAGCAGCTTCACTAGCTGTTTTAGAACCATCTTTAAGTTCACTTAATGCAGCTTGTGCATCATCACTTGAAGAGAATTCAAGGATTGTTGCCTTAACTGGTGTATAAAGCTTTACAGCGTTTTCCCAGTTTTGTTCTAAGTATGCTTTTGGTAATTGTTCTGCCTGAAGAGAAGGGATTAAATAATCATTTAAATAATCATCTTCTGTCATGTTGTTATTTTCTAAATAACTTGTGAATGTATCACCATACATACTCTTATAAGATTTTAATGTGCTTTCAGCACTAGATTGCATATCTTCTGTAATTTCGATTTCTGCAGAACTAATTGCTTTTGTTGCATTATTTGTTACAACAGAAGCACCAGATGTAGAATTCATTTTTGAATAAAGATCGCCTTTTGTAACTGTTTTCTTTCCAACAGAGAATAAAGCTGTAGAAGAATCTTTTAACTTAGCTTGTGCATCAGTACATCCAGCTAAACTTGTGCATGCAAGGAATGCTGCAGCTAATAAGTAATGTTTATTTTTCATTAGTTATCATCCTCACTTTCTGTTGTTGCACTAGCAGTAGCTTCTGCACTAGCAGAAGGACTAGAAGTTGCTTTAGCGTCTGTATCAGAATCTTCATCGTCATCTGTTACATTAAATGCAGATTTGATTGTCTTTTCGATTTCTTCATTTCCTTTGAAATCAATTCCTAATTCTTGCGCTTTTTCCCAAATAGCTGTGTTTTCTAATGTTGTATCATAGTTTTGAACAAGTGATAGATATGGATCAGAATCTGTGTTGTTGTTTTCTAATGTTTCTTGTGTAGAAGCTGTACACATGATCTTGAAATATCCAAAGGAATCACTTCTTACCCATTCAGAAACTTCACCTTCTTTTAAAGCTAAAGATGTAGATAAGAATGTAGAATCTAATGAAGTTGTATTCTTATCAATAATACCTAAATTACCACCATCACTTGCTGTGGAAGAATCTTCAGAATGATTTTCAGCTACAGTAGCGAAATCTGTTCCTTCTTTTAATTCTGCATCAACAGCGTCCATTCTGCTTTGTTCATCTTCTGTTGGTTCATCTGCTGGATTAGAACTATCTTCAAACTTTACTAAGATGTAAGAAATTTGACGAATGCTTAAATCATCAAAATTCTTTTGTGCATATTCTGCAGAAATTTGATTGATCTTTTGTACTTCAATCAAATATTCTTCTAAATCATCAAATCCTGTAGAAGCAAGATCTTTTGCTAGATAAGATTCATAACTGCTTGTACCATAATTTGATTGATAATTTGAAATGATTGAATCTGCTTGTGTTTTTGCGTTGTCTTTCATTTCGCTTGTTGTGTTTACTGCAGCATCCGCAACAGCTTGTTTGAACAATGCAGTTACACTGCTTGTTCCACTAGATGAATACAAATCATCATAGAATTGAGAAGCTGTTGTATCTTGTCCATTGATTTCATAAACAACATCTTCACCATTTGATTTCTTTCCTTTTAATTTACCTTTGTTTGTATCGTAGATATAATAACTAACTACACCAATAAATAATGCAGCAACTAGAACTACGAACCAATTCTTTTTTAAGAATTTACCCATAAATCCTCCTATTAAAATAAGCCTATTTATTATATTGCATGCCTTCATTAAAAGCAATTTTTAGAATGTGAAGGTTATCTGAACACATTACAAGACATTAAAAAAATAAAATGTTAAAATAATTCCCGGAAATAAAAGGAAGTGTATTTATGAAAACTTTAGAAATAAGAAATCTTCATGTTGAGGTTGAAGGAAAAGAAATTTTAAAAGGTGTTGATTTAACAGTCAACGAAAATGAAGTGCATGCTTTAATGGGCCCTAACGGAAATGGTAAGTCTACATTACTTGCTGCAATCATGGGAAACCCTAAATATACAGTTACAGAAGGAAGCATCATTTATGATGGCAAGAACTTACTAGAAATGCCTGTTAATGAAAGAAGTGTTGCGGGTGTATTTTTAGCGATGCAATATCCACAAGAAATTCCTGGCGTAACAAATTCAGATTTTTTAAGAGCTGCATTAAATGTAAGAAGAGAACAACCAATTTCTTTGTTTAAATTTATTAAAGAAATGGAATCAACAATTAAAGATCTAGAAATGAAAGAAGATCTTGCACATCGTTTCTTGAACGAAGGATTTTCAGGTGGTGAAAAGAAGAGAAATGAAATCGTACAAATGGAAATGTTAAAACCATCATTAAGTATGTTGGATGAAATTGATTCAGGTTTAGATGTTGATGCATTACATATTGTTGCAAATGCGTTAAATAAAATGAAGAATGAAACAAATATGAGTATGATCGTTGTTTCTCATTATGAAAGATTCTATCAACTAATTAAACCAGAATTTACACATGTATTAGTGAATGGAAAAATCGTTGTTGAAGGTGGAGCAGAACTTGCAGAAAAGATTGATGCACAAGGTTATGATTGGATCTATCAAGAATACAATGTGCAACCAGCTTCCGAAGTTTCAAATAATGTCAAAAAAGTGTCTACTGGAATTGGAACTTGTGCAGTTCGTACTGCAGCAGAAAGTGCAGGTAAATAAGTATGGTAGATATCCATGTTGATATGGATGTTGTGCTAAATGAAGGGTATAGTGAATATATTATTGATACAGATCGTGATATTGAACTAACTTTTTATGCATCACATGATTGTGATGTATTTGTACGTATCCAAAAAGCAAATCGAATCAAAATCAGAACATTTGCGCAAAGAAATGTAAATGTTTCCTATTTATTTTGGAATGCATCTTCTACACAAATTGAAACAGATGAAACGCATGAAGTATTAGGAAATGCGATTGTTACAGTTGCTTATGGAGAATGTAATGGTTCTCCAACAAAAAGAGAATGTTTTGTGGCATTAAGAGAAGAAGGTGCTAATGCACTTGTTTCAAGTGCGACACTTGTTGATTGTAAGAAAGATTATCGCATTCAAGTTGTGAACTATGCTCCACATACATATGGAGATATGAAAAACTACGCTGTTGTATTAAAAGATGGCAAGTTGAATATTGATGCAATTGGAAAAGTTATTAAAGGTGCGCATGGTTCTCAATCTCATCAAACAAGCCGTGCATTATCTTTTGAAAAAGGATGTCATGCAATGATTCTTCCAGAATTATTGATTGATGAAAATGATATTATGGCATCACACGCAATGAGCATTGGTAGAGTTGATGAAGATCAATTGTATTATTTAATGACAAGAGGTCTTTCTGTGAAACAATGTACATCTTTGATTTCAAATGGTTATTTAATGCCTATTACAGAAACATTAAATAATGAAGAATTAAAGAATAAGTTAAAAGAAGAAATGCAGAAGAAATTGGAGGAATTATGTTAGATATTGAAAAGATCAGAAATGATTTCCCAATGTTCAAAAATAATCCAGATCTAGTGTATTTAGATTCTGCTGCAACAAGTTTGAAACCACAATGTGTAATTGACGCAGTTGTTGATTTTTATACAAAGCATACATCAAATGTTCATCGTGGTGATTATGATATTGCCGCAATGAATGATCGTTTATATGATGATACAAGAAAAGCAGTAGCGAAGTTGATAAATTGTGATACAAATGAAGTTGTGTATACCCATAATGTATCGCATTCTTTAAATCAGATTGCTTTTGGGTTAAAGAATCAATTAAAGAAAGAAGATACTGTTTTATTAACTTATGCGGAACATGCTAGTAATCTATTACCATGGTTTTACTTACAGAAAGAAATTGGTTTTAACATTGAATATATTGAAACAGATGTACAAGCAAATATCACGATAGAATCTTTTCAAAAAGCAATGCATGAAGGTGTTAAGATTGTTTCTGTTGCAGAAGTAACAAATGTATTAGGTTCTGTTCAACCAATCAAACAAATGTGTGAGATAGCACATCAATATGGTGCATATATGATTGTAGATGGTGCACAATCTGTACCACATATGCCAGTTGATGTAAAAGATCTAGATATTGATTTCTTAGGCTTTTCAGCACATAAGATGTGTGGACCTGGTGGTGTAGGAATCTTATATGGTAAAAAAGAATTATTAGATCAAATGGAACCAGTATTCTATGGCGGTGACATGAATGCAAGATTTGATAAAGATGGAAACGTTATTTTAAAAGAATCTCCAATCAAATTTGAAGCAGGTACACCAAATATTGAAGGTGTAATTGGAACAGGTGCTGCTATTGAATATCTATTATCGATTGGTATGGAGAATATTCATACATATGAAGCAGAATTAAGAGCATATGCAATTGAAAAGCTATCTAAGTTAGATAATATCGAAATCTATAATCCAGATAACAAATATGGTCCAATTGATTTCAACGCAAAAGGTGTATTTGCACAAGATGCTGCAGGCTTTCTAGCAAGCAAGAATATTGCGGTTCGATCTGGTAACCACTGCGCTAAGATCTTGCATAACATCATTGGTACCGATCAATCTATTCGAGCTTCTTTATATTTTTACAATAACAAAGAAGATATCGATAAATTAGTAGAAGCATGTAAAGATATTACACTAGAAAATTGTGTAGGAATTTTCTTCTAGGAGGGTTTATGAGCAATGTAAATGATATGTTGAATGATCCTGAAATCTTAAGAGAATTGATCATGGATCATTATCAATACCCACATAATCATGTATTAACAGATGATCAAGAATACCAAAGTGTTCATATGGCATCTGATAGTTGTATTGATGATATTACAGTACAATCTAAGATTGAAGATGGGAAAATTGAAGATATTCGTTTTGATGGAGTAGCTTGCACGATTTCTACTGCATCTACTTCTATGATGAGTGATCTTTTAAAAGGGAAAACAGTTGAAGAAGCAAAAGAAATCATTGCGCAATATTTCAATATGATTGACGCAAAAGAATATGATCCAGATGTATTAGAAGAAGCTGTTGCGATGAAAAATGTTTATAAACAAGCAAATCGTATTAAATGTGCAACGATTGGTTGGAAAGCAATGGATCAAATGATAACAGAAAGTGAGGAAAAGAAATGAGCGAAATGAATGAAAATGATGTTCTTTCTTCACAAGATGATTATAAGTATGGATTTCATGATGAGAATGTAAAAACGATTTTGGAAACAGGTAAAGGTTTAAATGAAGATGTCGTTCGTCAAATTTCTGCTTGGAAAAATGAACCAGAATGGATGACAGAATTTAGAGTCAACGCCTTTCATCAATTTGAAAAGATGGATATGCCTAAATGGGGACCAGATCTTTCTGATGTAGATTTTCAAGATTTTACATATTATAAAAAAGTAAGTGATGAAGCTGAAAAGAGCTGGGATGATGTTCCAGAAGAAGTTAAAAATACATTTGAAAAACTAGGAATTCCTGAAGCAGAAAAAAAATATCTCGCAGGTGTTACAACACAATATGAATCTGAAGCTGTTTATCATAACATGTTAGATGAAGTCAGAGAAAAAGGTGTTTTATTCCTTGATATTGACTCTGCCTTAAAAGAATATCCTGAATTATTTAAAAAGTATTTTGCGACGATCGTTCCTGCAAGTGATAATAAACTTGCGGCTTTAAATAGTGCTGTTTGGTCTGGTGGTTCCTTTATTTATGTTCCACCTGGTGTCAAACTAGAAAAACCACTACAATCTTATTTTAGAATTAATTCTGAATCTATGGGACAGTTTGAAAGATCTATTATTATTGTAGACGATGGGGCAGAATGTTCTTATGTTGAAGGTTGTACAGCACCTCAATATTCAAAAGATTCCATGCATGCAGCTGTTGTAGAAGTATTTGTTGGAAAAGGTGCAAAATGTAGATATTCTTCCGTACAAAACTGGAGTGGTAATATTTTGAATCTTGTAACAAAACGTGCAAAGGTTGAAGCACATGGGACAATGGAATGGATCGATGGTAATATTGGTTCACGTGTTTCTATGAAATATCCTGGATGTATCTTAGCAGGAGAATATGCACATGGTATGTGTATTTCCATTGCGGTTGGTTCAAAAGGACAATTTCAAGATACAGGTGCGAAGATGATTCATTTAGCACCACATACAACTTCATCTATCGTTTCTAAATCTGTTTCTAGAAATGGTGGTGTAACAAATTATCGAGATTGGATTCGTTTCTCAAAGAATGCTGAAAATTCACGTACGAAAATTGAATGTGATACGCTGATTTTAGATAATCAATCTCGTTCTGATACGATTCCTTTAAATGTAAATGATTGTGATTCCGCAACCATTGAACATGAAGCAACGGTTTCTAAGATTTCCGAAGATGAATTATTCTATTTGATGAGTAGAGGTTTATCAGAAGCACAAGCTACGGAAATGATCGTTATGGGCTTCTTAGAACCATTCACAAGAGAACTCCCAATGGAATATGCAGTTGAATTAAATCAACTCATGAAAATTGATTTTACAAATTCAATCGGATAAAACACTGTAAAAAATACAGTGTTTTTTATATGATAGAAACATGAATAAAATAGACGCAAGAAAATATGGTCAAAAACAAAGAGCTTTGATTTCTAAAGAGGATAGAAAACAACGTTCTTATGAAATTGAAAAAAAAGTCATTTCATTGATACAACTAAATCAATGTATTGGTTGTTATGTTTCAATCAATAATGAAGTAGAAACAAAAGAAATCCTCAATGCATGTTTTTTACATCAAGTAAAGATCTGTGTTCCAAAAGTAGTAGGAAAAACACTAGAATTTTATGAGATTCATGATTGGAGTGATTTAACAGAAGGTGCTTTTCATGTTTTAGAACCTAACACAAATAAAAAAATAGAAATAGAAGAAATCGATTTGATGATTGTTCCACTATCTGCATTTGATTCTCAATATCATCGTTGTGGATATGGAAAAGGGTATTATGATTCTATTTTAGATCGTTGTTCTAAAAAAATTGGAATTGCTTATTTAGAACAAGAAGTAAATGAAATCGAAGTAGAACCATTTGACATTTCATTAGATGATGTAATTGTAGGGTAGTTTATTAATATTCTTAGATAGAAAGGATTGCAATTTTGGCCTAAATTTGCGCTTTTCTTAAGAATTGTGTAGAATTAAAGAGTTCATGTAAAAGAAAAGGAGGACAAGCATGAAGAAAAGATTGATTAAATTTATTCCTGTAACAGCTCTTGTTCTCTATCTATCAGGTTTACAATTAGATGCAAGTGGTAATTTTACATTTGGAAATACAATGTCTTATACAAGTAATACAGATGCTGAGTTTACTAATCTTGTTGATACAGAAAAACAAACAATGTATTTAAAATCAGACACAAATGTTTTATCGGATGAAAGTAGTATTTCTTCAACGATTGAAACTGCTGGAAAAGGAACACAAGTACAATTGATTAGTGCGAGTGGTGAA
The DNA here is from genome assembly GCA_963661415.1 of Bifidobacteriaceae bacterium. Classification (GTDB taxonomy): domain Bacteria; phylum Bacillota_I; class Bacilli_A; order Erysipelotrichales; family Erysipelotrichaceae; genus Bulleidia. The sequence continues at coordinate 20,765 of CAVLCI010000011.1, forward strand.
CTATGTAAGATCATTACACCAAGTGGTAAAGTTGGATATGTTAATGTTGATAAATTAACGAGTAATGTTGAAACAATCTTCAATGAAGTAGATGAAACAAAATATGCAAGTAGTGATTTAGAGGTAAAACAATTACCACAAAGTGAATCTACTACATTATTAACAAAGGCAACAGATGATGAAATTCATGTGGTTGGTACAAATGATTATGACTATTATGAAGTTGAAACAGATGGTGTCATTGGTTATGTACTAAAAGATCAATTGAAAGATGAAAAAACACCAGTACCTGTTGTTTCTTATGAAGATTATTCTGCAGTATTTGCGAGTATGGGTTCAACTGGATCTCTAACAAAAGCAAGTGGTGTAAATTACTATGGTGGTAGAAGAGAAACTTATTATTCATCAAATGTTTTATATCATTATCTAACACCTACTTGGACGTTAGATTCTGAAGGCTTTTATAGAGACGGTGATTATTATGTTGTTGCGGCAAGTGATATGCCACAAGGAACAACATTCTCTTGTTCAAAGGGTGCTTGTATTGTATTAGATACTGGATGTCCTGCAGGAACAACGGATTATTATGTAGCGTGGTAATGGACTGGAAACAGTCCATTTTAAAAAGGTATAATTATGGATGATAAAGAAAAAGTAAATATTGAAGAAGATGATTTTCTGGATTTTTCTGAAATTAAAGAAGAAGTACAAGATGGTCCAAGTGAAGAAGAATTCACAAAGGCAATGGATGCGATGAGTGATACAGATCGTGATATCTTTGAAGATACGGGAATCATTCACATTGATCGTGATATGCCTGCCGAAACACAAGCGATGCATGTTATTCATCTTCAAAAACAAAATGAAAAAAGAAAAAATAAGATCATGCAATTGATTCTTTTGTTTATGTTAATTGGCTTAGGCATTACACTAGCAGGACTTTATTTAAAAAACACAAAAGATTCTTCACCTAAAAAAGTAATGGATAGTACGATAGAAGAAGATATTTTACTAGCAATCAATGAAACAACTTTTCCAGATACGATTTTTAGAAGTTATGTATTAAAGAGTTTTGATACAAATGGAGATGGTTCTTTATCTACAGATGAAAGGAATTCTGTCATTGCAATCATTGCACCAGAAGATTCTTCTTTAACAAGTTTACAAGGAATTGAGAATTTTCCACTTCTTCAAAGCTTAACATTTTTAAATACAGGTGTAACTGAAGTGGATTTATCTTCTAACAAGAAATTAACATTTGTAGATTGTTCGAGCTCCGCTGTGACAAATATCATATTGCCAGAAGATACAAAATTATCATGTGAATTTACACAAGAAGGTACTTATACAACTTGTAAGATCAATCAATGAGGCATTTTATGCCTCATTTTACATAGATTTAACATAAATTTTAATGAAACAAGATAGAACAAGAATACTGAACAATTTAACATATCCTTAACAAAGAGGGTAAAATATGAATGAAAATGTAAAGATATTCTTTGGATTGATTGGTGGATTAGCTTTATTTCTATATGGCATGAATAGCATGTCTGATGCTTTACAAAAAACAGCAGGCGAAAAGATGAAAAAGATTCTTGGATTTTTAACAAAGAATCCAATCATGGGAGCCTTAGCTGGTGCACTTGTAACTGCAGTATTACAATCTTCATCCGCTACAACAGTTATGACGATTGGGTTTGTTTCTGCAGGATTAATGTCACTGCCACAAGCGATTTCTGTTATTTTTGGTGCAAATATTGGTACAACAATGACAGCACAATTGATGGCATTTAAATTAACTGATTATATTTATCCAATTATTTTTGTTGGATTTATGATGAATTTTATATCAAAGAATGAAAAGGTGAAAAATATCGGCCTAGCAATCTTTTCCTTTGGACTATTATTTGAAGGGATTGAAATTATGGGTACTGTTATGAAGCCCCTAGCTTCTAGTGCATTCTTCTTAGATTTGATGGATAAAGTAAAAGATATTCCAATCTTAGGATTATTCTTAGGTGCAGGTATGACACTCGTTGTACAAAGTTCTTCAGCAACGATTGCAGTATTACAAAACTTTGCTTCTCAAGCAGGTCCAGATGGGGTACATAGTGTCATTGGACTAGTTGGTGCGATTCCTATTTTATTAGGCGATAACATTGGTACAACGATTACAGCTCTATTAGCTTCGATTGGACAAAGTAAAAACGCAAAGAGGACTGCGATTTCTCATAGTATCTTTAATATCACAGGAAGCATTGTCTTTATGATGATCATTCCACTTTTCGCTCGTATCGTAACGATGATTTCACCAACTGGAAATGAAGTGGATGTGATTTCTAGACAAATTGCAAACGCACATACATTATTCAATGTGGTCTGCACACTTGTTTGGTTGCCACTAGTAGGTGTGATGGTAAAAATCGTAACAACAATTATCCCAGATGGAAAAGAAACAGCTCCAACTGCTGGACAAACACAATATTTGGATGAACATGTAATGGATCAACCAATGGTTGCGATGTATTTGGTTTCAGAAGAATGCGTTCGTTTAGGACAAAGTACAGTCGCAGTATTAGATAGTTTAAAGAGTGCTTTAAAACATGGAAAAGATTCTGAAGAATATAAAGAATTCCATCAAAAACGTAAACAAATTCATGATTTACAAGCTAAGATTGCAGATTATATTACAAAGATGTTCTCCAATGGTAATATCACAGAACAACAAGCAGAACAATTAGCAGGATATTTATATGTAACAAATAACTTAGAAAGAATATCTGATCGTTGTAGAGATATTGATCACATCTTAAAAGAAACACATGCCGCAAATAAATCCTTTTCTTTGATTGCAAGTGAACAAATGGATAATACAGTGGAACGTGTAACAGATCTATTGAAGAAAGCAATGAATGCAATACAAACAGGGGATCGAGATAGCGCAAAAGAAGTTATCCTCATTCGTAATGTATTAAGAAATGAAGAAAGAAAAAATCATAAGCAGCATCTAGAAAGAGTAAAGAGCAAAGCTTGTGATCCTAGCTTACAAGTAAGCTATTCCACTTTATTAGATAACTTAGAAAGAATGGCAGATGCATGTGCATGTATTGCAGAAGAAGCAAAAGATCATATTCAATTATTACAATTAGATTCTGATCATTCATCTACAACTGTACAAACACAAACAGCATAAGAAATAGTGGCAATAAGCCACTATTTTTGTCCTAATTTCTTTGCCTTTTGAATGCATTTTTCATTGGCATCATGAATGATATCTTGCATATTATCTTTTTTGAGTGATTGAATTGCTTCAATTGTTGTACCACCTTTTGAACATACTTCATTTATAAATTCATCTAATGGTTTATTTGCTTCTTTTTGTAATAATTTACCAGAACCAATGACTGTTTGAACAAGTAATGCTCTTGCCACATCTTCATCAATTCCTCTTTGTTTTGCATCTTCAATTAAACATTGTACAAAATAATATACATATGCAGGTGTAGATCCATGTACCGCAACAATATCATCCATTTGTGATTCTAATATTGTTCTTGTTACACCCATTGTAGAGAATAGTTGAAAAACAAAATCATAGTCATCTGCTTTACAGTTATCTGATTTACATAAAGCAGTAGAACCTTCATTGATTTGTAAAGGGGTATTTGGCATTGCACGAATGATTGGTGCATTATTAAGTTTACTTTGTAAGTAAGAAATTGAAATGCCAGTCACAATCGATAAAATGGTATTAATATTGCAATCTTTAATTTGATCTAAAACGGTATCTACTTGTTGTGGTCTTACCGCAATCAATACGATATGAGATTGTTCTACTAATTCATGAACGTCTGTTAAATAATGATATCCTTCAATAAAACTATCTTGTTTTGCGTGATCAGAAGGATCATAAACAGCGATGTTATAACGTTCTATATATTCTTTACGAACAGCACCCTTGGCAATTGTACTTCCCATATTTCCAAGTCCAATGATTCCAAGTGTATATTTTCTAGTAATCTTCATATCATTATCTCCTAAATCTATAAATATTTTATCGCAGAAATTTGTTAATGGTATCTTAATGATTAAAATCCATGTAAAATAATAGCTATGTATATCATTTCTGTTTGGATTGAACATCCAATTCGTACATTAGATCAAACATTTACGTATCTAGCTGATTGTGAAATAAAACAGGGCTGTAGAGTCTCTGTTCCTTTTGGTACGAAACAATTAACTGGTTTTACTGAAGAATGTGAATATACAGATGAAACAGAACAACAAATCAATGAAAGATTAAATATGAAAGTAAAATATATTACTTCTATCATTGATGAAGAACCATTATTAAACGATGAATTACATGATCTTGCCATATGGATGAAAGAAACGACTTTATCTACAACTATCTCTTGTTTTCAAGCAATGTTACCTTCTATCATTAAACCAAAAGGGAAATTAAAATCCGCAAGTAGTGAAAAGTGGGTGAAATTAACAAACTTAGAAGTTTCTCTAACACCGAAGCAATTAGAAGTTTATCAATATGTTCAAAGTCATACGGAAGTGAAATATTCTACTTTACGTCAAAAATATAAAACGATTCCACATACATTAGTAGAAAAAGGTGTATTTGTTCTTTTTGAAAAAGAAAAACAAGGGGAAATGATAAATGGTGAAATGATGCAACAACCATATCCTCTACATTCTTCTCAACAACAAGCAATTCAAGAAATCGAAGAAAGCAATGATTCTATCTTCTTGCTTCATGGTGTAACAGGTTCTGGTAAAACAGAAGTTTATTTACAACTTGCAAATCATCAATTACAACAAGGAAAACAAGTATTGATATTAGTTCCTGAAATCGCATTGACACCACAAATGATAGAACGTGTTTCTGCACGCTTTTCTAACGCTTTAGCAATCTATCATTCTGGATTAAATGCACAACAAAAATATGAACAATGGAAACTTGTTAGAAGCGGTGAAGCAAGAATTGTTGTGGGTACAAGAAGTTCTGTTTTTTTGCCATTTCAAGATTTGGGATTGATCGTCATGGATGAAGAACATGATGGTTCTTATAAACAAGATGTACAACCTTGTTATCATGCGCGTGATATCGCAATACAAAGAGGAAAGTATCATCATTGTAAAGTGTTATTGGGTTCTGCAACACCATCTTTAGATAGCTATGCTAGAGCGTTGAGAAATGTTTATCATTTGGTAGAAATGAAACAAAGAATCAATGAAACATTACCAAATATAAAAATCATTGAAATGAAAAAAGCAATGCAGAATGGGGAATCTTTTATTCTTTCTGATGCTTTAAAAGAAAAAATGGAACAACAATTACAACAAAATAAACAAGTCATTCTACTATTAAATCGTAGAGGTTTTCATACACAATTGCGTTGTAAATCTTGTAATGAAATCATTCGTTGTCCACATTGTGATCTTGCCATGAGTTATCATAGACAAATCAAGAAGATGAAATGTCATACATGTGGAAGTGAACTCTATGTACCTAGAGTATGTCCACATTGTGGCAGTAGAGATGGATTTACAACGTTTGGTTATGGAACAGAACGCTTGGAACAAGAAGTGAAAGCTTTATTTCCAAAATATCAGGTGTTAAGAATGGATGCAGATACGACTTCTAGAAAAGATTCTCATGCAAAGATATTAAAAGCTTTTGGAAATCATGAAGCAGATATTTTATTAGGTACACAAATGATTGCTAAAGGACTAGATTTCCCAAACGTTACATTGGTCGGTATTTTGAATGGGGATGAAGGGTTAAATCGTACGGATTTTAGAAGTGCAGAAATGACATTTGATTTATTGATGCAAGCAAGTGGAAGAAGTGGTAGAGCAGATTCGAATGGGGAAGTTGTTATTCAAGTATTTGATGCAAATCAATTTGTTATTCAATGTGTTCAAAAACAAGATTATATTCGTTTCTTTCAAAATGAAATGAACTTTAGAAAAGCAGGACAATATCCACCATATACATATTTGATATCGATTACGGTTTCTAGTACAAGTCAAACAAAAGTAGATTCTACAGCTTTAAAAATAAAAAATTCTTTGTTTGGGAATTTTAAAGTGATTGGTGTTGTATCTTTATTAAAAATCAAAGATCGCTATCGTAGTCGTATTATTTTAAAAGGAAAGAACTTAGCTGAAATGAGACAATCTATTCAAACAATATTAATGAATGAAGAATTGGATCTCAACACAATTAAGATTGATGTCAATCCTATGATTTTAGATTAAGAGGTTTTTATGAATACAAGAAAAGAAGCTTTAGATATTTTATATCAAGTATTTTCGAAAGAAGGATATGCTTCTTTGATCATGCGAGAAAAGAAAGAAATTGATAGTATCCATATGCCATATATTTCAAATGTTGTATATGGTGTCATTCGAAACTATCGTTATTTAGAATATCAATGGAGAAGCTATGCAAAACGAACAAAACTAAAAACAGCTTTAACAATTGATCTAGCAATTTATGAATTATTTTTTATGCATGGAGAAGATTACGCAATTGTCAATGAAGCAGTGAATTTAGTCAAAGAGAATGAAAAGAAGTTTGTAAATGCGATATTAAGAAGAGTGCTTCAAGAAGGAAGAAAAGATAGTGATAATTTATGCATTCAATATTCTCATCCTGATTGGATCTATTCTATGTGGAAAGCACATTATGGAAAAGAAATTGCAGATCAGATTTTAGTTGCAGATCAAAAGATTCCAAAAGTTTATGGAAGAATCAATCCATTAAAATGTACAAAAGAAGAATTATCGAAGGATGAACATATTCAATTTATAGATGCATATTTTTTTACAAGTGATCAACCGATTCAAAAAACAAAGATATTTGATGAAGGTAAGGTGTTGATTCAAAATCCATCTTCTTTTGAACCAGTGAAAGCATTAGATTTAAAAGAACACTTAAAAGTTTTAGATACGTGTGCTTCACCTGGTACAAAAACACAGATGATTTCCGCACTTATGAATAATACAGGTGAAATCATTGCTTGTGATTTATATGAACAAAGATGTCATTTGATTGATACTTTAATGAAAAGATGTGGTAATACAAATGTACAAACAATGGTAAATGATGCAACAAAAAATGCGTTTCAAGAAGAAATTTTTGACCGTATTCTTTGTGATGTTCCATGTTCTGGTCTAGGAGATCTTACACATAAACCAGAAATCAAATGGCATTTAAAGCCAGAAAACATTGATGAAATCATTCAAATTCAACAAAAAATATTAGATACTTCTTCTTACTATTTAAAAAAAGGTGGCATCATGGTTTATTCCACATGTACTTTAAATAAGAAAGAGAATTCTACTCAAATACAGAATTTCTTAAAACAACACGAAGATTTTAAGTTATTAGAAGAAAGAACGATTTTTCCTTTTGAAGAAAATCGTGATGGATTTTATTTCGCAAAGTTAGAAAAAATGCTTTGATATGATAGAATAATAGGCGTATGAAGACAATATATGATTTAACTTATGAACAAATGCAAGAAATGTTAGTAGCACATGGTCAAAAACCATATCGTGCAAAACAAATGTTTTCTTGGCTCTATAGAAAAAGAGTAAATAGTTTTGATGAAATGACTGATCTTCCAAAATCTTTCATTGAAGAATTAAAACAAGAATATTCGATTGAACCACTTAAAGAGATACAAAGACAAGTATCAAAAGATGGAACAATCAAGTTTTTAGCAGAATTAAAAGATGGATCCAGTGTAGAGCTTGTATTGATGCATTTCCATTTTGGAGATTCTTTATGTGTTACATCTCAAGTAGGTTGTAATATGGGATGTTCTTTTTGTGCATCGGGCTTATTAAAAAAACAAAGAGATCTAAGTGCTGGGGAAATTGTTGGAGAAGTAATGTTCGTTCAAAAACAATTAGATCTTGAAGGTAGAAGAGTTGATAACATTGTTGTGATGGGAACAGGGGAGCCATTTGATAACTATACAAATGTTATGAATTTCTGTTCAATTGTAAATTCTGATCTTGGTTTAGCAATTGGTGCAAGACATATTACGATTTCTACTTGTGGTATCGTTCCAAAGATTAATGAGTTCACAGAGGGACACTATCAATACAATTTAGCGATTTCTTTACACGCACCTACAGATGAATTACGCAGAAAATTAATGCCAATTGATAAAGCATATCCATTAGATGTATTAATGGAATCTTTAAAGAACTATAGTGAAAAGAATCATCGTCGATTAACATTTGAATATATCTTATTACATGATGTGAATGATACAGATGAAATGGCGATTACGTTAGCGAATCTTGTAAGAGGAATGAATGCTTATGTTAATTTAATTCCTTATAATCAAGTAGATGAAAATGGTTATATTGGTGTAGATGATAAGAAAGCATTGCATTTCTATGATGTATTGATGAGACATGGTGTCAAAGCTACATTACGTCAAAAACATGGAGATGATATTGATGCTGCATGTGGTCAATTGCGTGCAAAACATGAAAGGACCAAGCAATCTTCATGAAATACTATGGAATAACAGATAAAGGTCTTGTTAGAAAGAACAATCAGGATTCTTATGTCATTGCGACAAATCAGTCGAATGACATTTTTGCGATTGTTGCGGATGGTATTGGAGGTAATTTTGGAGGTGATATTGCTTCTAGAATGACAGTTCGTTTCTTTTCAAAAGTTTTTTCTGAAACGGAAAAATTCACTAATGAAGAGGATGCAAGGAAATGGATTACTTCTGCAATCAATGCATGCAATCTACAAATCTTTGAATATGGACAAACACATGATAATTTAAAAGGAATGGGAACGACTTTTTGTGGTGCAATGTTTACTTCTTTTGGTGTTTTGTTAGTGAATATTGGCGATTCTAGAGCGTATGGTTGGTTTGACAACGGTAGTTTTAGACAATTGACAACGGATCATTCTCTTGTGAATGATATGTTGATGCATGGAGAATTAACACCTGAAGAAGCTAAAACATATCCAAAGAAAAATGTATTAACAAATGCATTAGGCGTTTGGGAAAGCGTAAGAGCGGATATTGATTTACATACAGAAAGTATGAATGGATTATTGTTATGTTCGGATGGGTTACATGGATATGTAGAAGAAGATAAGATCCGATCTGTTATTTTGGATAATTATCTAGATCCATCATTACGTGCTAGAAAGTTAATGAAATGTGCTTTAGATGCGGGTGGTTTTGATAATATAACAGTGATATTAATAGAGATGGATGGTGAGGGATCATGACTACAAATCGTAAGAATGTAATAGCAGATCGTTATGAAGTCGTATCTCATATTGGACAAGGTGGAATGGCTGATGTTTTCCTTGCGGTAGATTCAATTCTCAATCGTCAAGTAGCAATCAAAATATTAAGAGCGGATCTTTCAACAGATACAATTAGTATTTTGCGTTTTGAAAGAGAAGCACAAGCAGCCGCAGCACTTGCACATCCTAATATTGTTGAAATCTATGATGTTGGAGATTATAAAGGCCATCATTATATTGTAATGGAATATGTTTCTGGAAAAACATTAAAACAAGTCATTCGTTCACGTGGACCACTTGTAAATGAAGAAGCTGTTGATATTATGAAACAACTATGTAGTGCAGTTAGTGAAGCACATAGTAGAGGTATTATTCATAGAGATATCAAACCACAAAATGTAATTGTCAAAGCAGATGGTTCCGTTAAGATATTGGATTTTGGTATCGCAACGGCAAAAGGTAGTATGCAATTGACACAAGCAAATAATGTAATGGGTTCTGTACATTATCTAGCACCTGAACTTGCCAAGGGAGAACAAGCATCTCCACAATCTGATATTTATGCATTAGGGATCGTTTTATATGAAATGCTAGCAGGGGATGTACCTTTTAAAGCAGATCAAGCAGTTCAAATTGCATTAAAACATATGCGAGAGCCAATTCCTGATGTGCGTGTGATGAATGCATCTGTTCCTCAAAGCGTTGCCAATATCATTACGCGTGCAACTGCTAAAGATCCAAAGAATCGTTATCGTTCTACAAAAGAAATGCTACAGGATATTTCTACATGCTTAAGAGCAGAACGATTGAATGAAAGAAAACTAGTGATTCAAGAAGATCTATCAAAACAAAAAAAAGAAACAAAAGTAGAACATGCCCAACCAATCTCCCAACGTACTTCACATCATAAAACAGATGCCTATACAAAAGAAGAACATAAAAAGAACAAGAAAAAAACAAAACTTGTGATTGGAATCTTTTCTATCGTAGTAGTAGTTGGAATTCTTGCGGCATTACTCTTTAATTTCTTGCCACATAAAACAACAGTTCCTGATATTACAGGAATGAGTTTAGACCAAGCAAAACAAGAATTAAAAAAGAATGATCTATCTTTGGATGATGCAAATATCACTTATGAATTAACGGATGGAATGGATGAAGGAACAATTGTTTCTACAGATCCAGTCAGTGGTACGGAAGTAGAAAGTGGTTCAGCAATCAAAGTAACTGCTTCAAGTGGTGTAGGGGTTACATGTGAAAACTATGTAGGTAGAAATATCACAGAAGTAAAAAAAGAAATCAATGAAAAATATCCAAATATGAATGTAAATATTGTATCTGAAGATTCTTTACAAGATGGTGGAACGATCATTCGTCAAGAAAAGTTAGAAGCAGGAACATTATTTAATCCAGATAAACCAAATGAAATCACACTTGTTTATGCAACATATCAAACAATTACAATTCCTGAAGATATCATAGGAATGGATATTCAAAGTGCTCAAAATTTATTAGAAAACATGGGTGCAGTTGTTCGAACAAGTAATCGTGATACAACACAAATGAGTCAAGAAGAATTAGATAGTCTAACAGCAGGTGTTGTTATTTCTACAGACCCTGCTTCAGGTACTTCTTATACACAGAAAGAAAGTAATTTTATTACACTTTATTATTATTGATATGCAAGCAAGAATTATTAAGATCGTTTCCAAAGATTATACTTTGATGGATGAAAATAAAAATATTTTAAATGGAATATTAACAGGAAAGATTCGAAAACAAATAACACCTGTAACAGGGGATATCGTAGAGTGTAAAGAATCAGATGGTATTTATACGATAGAAAAAATATTACCTAGAAAAAATTCTATGATACGTCCTGCAGTTGCTAATGTTGACCAAGTACTTATTGTGATGTCTGTAAAAGATCCGGATTTTTCAACAGCATTGATTGATCGTTTATCTATTTTGATTCAAGCAAGTGGTATTACACCAATCCTGATTATCACAAAATGTGATTATGGAATTGATGAAGAATGTGAAAAACGAATTCAAGAATATGAAAATGGACAAATTAGAGTCATCCGTACTGCTAAAGGAAACCTCAATCCTGAAATAGCGGAATGCTTAAAAGATAAGATATCTGTTTTGACAGGACAATCTGGTGCAGGAAAAAGTACATTATTAAATCAATTAGATCCTACATTTCATTTAGCGACACAAGAAATATCGAAAGCGCTTGGTAGAGGGAAACATACAACAAGACATAATGAATTACATGAAGTTGCTGGAGGATTGGTTGCGGATACACCAGGATTTTCGTCCTTAGATTTCTCACATATCAATGCAGATGAATTAGGGGATTATGTTCCAGATTTTAAACCATATTTAGGAAGCTGTAGATTCAATGATTGTGTTCATGAGAATGAACCAGATTGTGCAATCAAACAAGCGGTAGAAGATGGTCATATCGCAAAAGTAAGATATAAGAATTATTTACAAGTATTACAAATGATTCATGACAGAAGGGAGAAATATTAATGATTATTGCGCCAAGTGTATTATCACTTAATTATTGTGATACAAAACAACAAATTGAAGAATTAAATCATAGTGGAGCACAATGGATGCATTATGATGTAATGGATGGTAACTTTGTTCCAAATCTTTCATTTGGACCAGATATTTTAAAAGCATTTTGTAAGATTTCTCCATTATTTAAAGATGTACATTTAATGGTAAATGATCCAGTTTATTATGCTGATGTTTTTATGGATGCTGGTGCAGAATTAATTACATTTCATTATGAAGCTTTAAAAGAAGAACAAATCTTTCCTTTGATTAACAAGATTCATAGTAGAAATGTACAAGTTGGTATTTCTATTAAACCAGATACACCTGTAGAAGTATTAGAACCTTATATTCCATTTGTTGATCTTGTCTTGATCATGTCTGTTGAACCTGGTTTTGGGGGACAAAAGTTTAGAGAAAACGCTCCAGAAAAAATTAGAAAAGTGAAAGAAATGATTGAAAAACAACCACATTCAGTATTGATTGAAGTAGATGGTGGTATTAATTCTGAAACAGCTAAAGTATGTGTAGAAGCTGGTGTAGATGTATTGGTTGCTGGAAGTTATGTTTTTAAAAATGATATCCAGAAAGCTGTGCAATCTTTATGCGAGTAAATATTGTATTAAAGTTAGCAGAACAAGTTCCAATGATGGATTGTGATTATATTGGAGCAGATAAAGGTGCATTAATTTTAAGTAAACAAAAGATAAATATGATTGCCGCAATTGGTGATTTTGATTCTGTAGAGAAACAAGATCTATTATTGATTCAAAAATATAGTGATGAAATGATTTGTTTGAATCCAATCAAAAATGATTCAGATTCAGAAGCTGCATTAAAATATGCATTAAAAAAAGGATATGATGAAATTTCGATGTATGGTGCATTTGGTGGAAGAATGGATCATTCCTATTACAATATCAGACTTGCATTTATGTATCCTAATCTTTTAACACTTTATGATACATGTAATAAAGTTTATGCATTTAAAAAAGGAATCTATCGTATTCAAAAAGATGACTATCCATATATTTCTTTCTTTACTGATTCAAAAGCAAAAATTACATTAGAAGGATTTGAATATCCATTAGATCATTATGAAATGGATCAAACAACGATATTTACATTATCTAATTCTATTTTGAAAGAAGAAGCAGTATTAACAATAGAAGAAGGTATTCTTCTTGTTTTACAAACAAAAGATGCAAAATAAATTGCGGTAATTAGATTTGTAGTATATCACATACGTGTAAGTGTTAAGGATGGTGCATAGGTGATTGGGCTGCTACCCATTAAGATCACCTAGGTATCATTCTTTTATTATCCTTTCTTTAA